>JANOMP010000249.1:0-4867 GCA_031420365.1 Cytophagaceae bacterium | reverse complement strand
CCGCACCAAAGAACCTGGCAAATATGCAGGTGTAGAAAAAGCCATACGGTTTTCAAGTTTGGTTTATCGGGCAGCTATAGAGGAAGTTGTATCCTTGAGTAAAGCGGCGAGTTTGGCTGGGCAAAGTTTGGGGGATTTTAGGAAGGAGTTGATGGGAGAAAAATGAAATGGCTTTCGATATAGAACCATTTCATTTTTGTGGGATTATGGTAGCTCTTTTATTGCGGTTTTAAACGTGTCTATTGCGACAAGAATTCCGAAAAAAGCTAAACCTACTTTAATAAATGCTTCCATTTTATAAAATTTAGTTTTATTAACTAATCTATTTTATACTGAGGCGATTAGTTTTATTGCCCAAGAGAAAAAACACTTTCCCATTAGATCAAAATTTCATGAAAAGTATTATATTGCATAAAATTTAATCAAATGTATATATCATTTATGATATATACAATAAAAACTCATAGTTAATTTTTAAATATGGATGCATTGAATATTAAAATAAAGGGGATAAGAATTAAAAAAGGATTGAAGCAAGAGGAGGTTGCGGAAAAAATTGGAATGACTCAAAGTAACTATGCGAGGTTGGAAAGTGGAAAATCAGACTTTAAGTATGAAAGATTAGCACAAATTGCCAATGTTTTCGAATTATCTGTTGGAGCTTTGATAGACTATGATGGTCTTCAAGGTTTACCGGAAGATGGTAAATTCTACTATACAGAACTTCAAAAGAAAATAAAAGAAAATGAAAAATTAGAAAATCAACTTAGGGGGTGCACGGAAAATGCAAACACTGAATTTCATGAATTCTTCGGAGATAACGAAAAGCTAAAAACCGAGCTTAAGGAGCTTAAAAAAAAACAGAAGGATATTGAATATGAAATAAATAAAGAAAAACAACTTAGAATTGAGGAAGTAAGAAATACCAAAGAAAACTATGAAAGACTACTTGAGGCAAAAGAAAAATTAATAGATGAGAAAGAAAGGACTATAAGAACTTTAGAGAAGCTAATAGATAAGTCTTAAAGGCAAATACCACATCATGAAAATAGAAAGAAACGATCCATGCTATTGCGGAAGTGGAAAAAAATACAAGAAATGTTGCATAGATAAGGAGCCATTTCTAGGTCAAAATTCATCAGTATTTGCAGAATATGACAAAATTGACCTAATTAAAACCGTGGCATCGTTATCCTTGGTGCCAGAAAATATGGACAAAATAGTTCGCTTGGAATCCATGATGAACGAAGTACTGAAACTAAAAGATGATTTAAATGAGAAAATTACGCTCCAAAGCCTTAAAAAAATATGTGATAAACACTTTGCTTACAATTTGATGGAAGACCCGACGGAAAATTGTTTCACAGATATAGTTATATTTTATGGTGGGGATTACATTATTTTCCCTGGAATCACGGAACATGGAAATTTTGTCTTACAACTATTGCTTACAACTATTTTTGAAATTCGGGCAAATCCTTTTCCAAAAGAATTTGATCAAAAAATACATGACGCATCTTTGTTTGTCCTTGCCATTTCAGATTTAGTTGCAAAAAATATTGGGTATAAAAGATATGAAAAATGTACATCTGAAGAAAATCTTGTCACTGTTCCTGATTTAGAAAGACTTAACAAAATCAAACAAAAGATTGAGTTCAGTGAATCGGAAATGGAATCTTTTTTGAAAAATCATTCAATCCCACCTCAAACCATAAATAATTTTACCTTTGATCTACTTGAAAATATTACCGAAGATGTATTTGTAAATAGACCAATCATCAAGGTAGATTCTGGTTATATTATCGCTTCCCCTTCGACACTTAGTTATGCTTTAACGAATTATATTTGGGAAGAATCAAGAGAGCAAAAAATTGACGATTATTTAGAAAAATCTTATAGCACTTATTGGTGGAATGAAGCTCAGTTGAAATTTCGAAAAATGGATTTTGCAAGGTTTACATTAGAAAATAATGATGTAGACCATAATGAAACAAATGGCTTTTATCAATTTGATTCAGACAAAGTTGCATTTATATACATTAAAGATAAAGAGGATAAATATATCAGCAGACTAAATCAATTAAAATATACACATTTAGAAAACAATGAATATTCCGACCACAAAATAATAGAAATTGAAATTATTCCAGTATTAGGTTTAGATTCCTTTACCCTTCAAGAGAATGGTGAGAATGAATCAAAGTTATATATTCCAATGACCGATTTTGATATATTAAGTTCATTGCGTCTAACGGATGCTATAGGATTGTGGAAATATGAAAAAGTATCAAAAGATAAAAGAAATGATGGATTTCTAATTTCATTGTCAACATTTTTGGATGATTTTAAATATTATAATGACAATGATGACTCTTTCTATCAAACCGAATATTCTTCTTGTAATGCTTCCGAATGGCGAATTAAATCAAAAATAGAAAAGGATTTACATTCTAAGCCACAAATAGTCAATGGTAAAATTAAATTTACAAAAGTCGAAAAACTAAGCCGCTTAGAGAACGTTTATTTTCAACAAAGAGATAAGTCAAATTTACTTGTAGATACTTATTTTCAACCAATATGGATTACACCCCAAAGCCGTGACTTTCCTAAAGAAGCACAAATAATCGTAGAAGGCATTTCTAATGTTATTGCTTTTTGGATTTCAGAAATAGAAGAGTTTTTTAAAGAACCATTGAGGTTTCTCGGTGAGGAACCCGTACAATTTGAATTTCTAGTATCAGATTGGCAAAAGTTTATTAAGCCTTTGGAGTCTCTAAATAAACAAAAGCTGTCTATTGAAAGTTTTTCACCATTATTAGTCGGAAAAAAAATAACGCTTACTATACCAATTGATTTTGTTAAGCATGCTTATGGCCCTCAAAATCAAGGTGAAAGGGAGTTGTTGAGAACAATTATTTTTTCTTTGAATAAACTTTTGGAAACTTACAATTTGCCTCAGTTACATAATTGCGATGAAATCATTAGTTTAGTTGCACCTCTAGGTCCAAAAAAGAAACTTAATGTTCATTTTCCAGACGATAATTTATTAAGAGATCCTACAAATGTTGTAAGGTACAGGTTGTTGCAATCACATGATGTAAATATTGTCTTAGACAAAATAACAAATCTTTTAGGGTCAGATTGTCCCATTCAAGGGAGAACTTTGAGTTATGATGAAAAAGTAAAACTATTGAATGACATCATTTGGGTCGCACTTATTCCCTTATTGAAAGAAAAAGTATATAATTTAAATTTTGAATCACTTTTGATAAAGCTTATTCAATTCAACGAAGCGATTATTCAAAAAAGGGCTAGACTCAATTTTGAAATTCCTTCAAAAATAGCCTGTGACTTAAATGATGATGAATCGAAAAGTGAACTTAATAAGTTATTTAAGGATTTGGACAATACTTCAATTTCCATACGATGCTTGTTGGAATATGTTGCAGTTGAGCAAATTAGTGGTCAAAAGAGGCCTTCAGTGACTGATATTGATGAGTTAATTGCAATTATGAACCAAATTTTCCAATGGGGATCACTTCATGATCAAATTTCTTTAGGTGTTCTTGATGAAAGAATAGATGTTTTGACTTCAGGACGGATTGGCTCCGACAAAAAGCTTCAAAAATTATTTAATGAATTTTCAATTATCAAAACAAAAGAGAAAATTGATGATTCTTTCTCAAATTTTATTGATTCCTTTCCATTGATTGAATCAAAAAAAGGGAAAGAAATACCAAATGGTTTAAACGAAGCTTTTGCTTTAGATTATGGGATTACTTTTTTAAGACTTGTTAAATTGATTCATTGTCTTGTTTCAATTGGTAAGAATAAAAACATGTCCTATTGTAAAGTAAATTCTGTTGAACTATTTGTTGAATTAAAGAAATTTGGATTGGCTTTTAATGAGATTGAATTAAAAAATGGATTTGAATATTTAAGGCAAATTAAAAGAATCAAAATAAATGACGTGCCAGATGGATTTGAACCTAATGATACGATTGTATATAAATTTAACAGAAGGTTGTCAATTTTGAATAAGCCTTTGATTAGAGTTGATAAAACCTCTGCTCTTCCAGAATTCTACTTTTGGGGCAATAAACAATTGGTACAGACGATGCATTATCTTCAAAACCAAATTGAAACTGGAAGATTCCGACCATGCCTTAAAAGTAATGGCATGAAGCAATTTATTGGTGAGATGGGGAGAGTAAAAGGAGAGATATTGGAAAAGGAAATTGCAAATATTCTAGAGAAACATGACAAAATACACATTCATCGTTCATTACTGATTAAGAAAAAAAGTAAATTTTATTCAAAAATCGATCTTGGAGATGTTGATATCTTAATACTAGACATAAAAAATAGATTGATTTTTAGTTTGGAATGCAAAGCTTTCGCTCCAACTAGAAGTGTAAAAGAATTAAATGATGAGTTAACAAAACTATACATTGAAAATAAGTACATTGAAAAACACATGAAAAGGCATAATTGGTTGGAGAAAAATAGGAATATTCTTTCTCAAGAATATGGGTATAAGCTGGATGATTTTAAAATCCAGTCCGTTTTTGTTACTGCTGAACAATTGTTTACACCACTTTTCAAAGGAAAATCCATTGAAATGCCGTTCATCACAAAGTACGATATTGAAAAAAATGGTTATAATGCATTGCTAAATTTGGCAATTCTCCATCAAAAATAAAAACCCTAAATTTCAAAAAATTGTTATATAGTGTCTGCAAGAAAACTATCTAACTATTTAACTATTAAATAAATACACAAAAAATAGTGCTTGAATATTTAGGCAATACGGCCAATAATTCGTATATTTAGGGCATAAACGGCGTTTTTCTTGAATTATTCGCTG
>JANOMP010000248.1:0-6833 GCA_031420365.1 Cytophagaceae bacterium | reverse complement strand
TGGCATTACAGGATTTAGAGTGGAGAAATATTCATTTGTGAAATCTTTTAGTAAAAAATAACTCATTGTTCCATTAATCACAAAAACGTCCGTATGAAAATTTTTAAGCAAGTTAAATTGCTAATAGCTAGATAATTAATTTAAAAATTCATGGCGGACGGCCAGTCAGGATTTTTTTTGTGAGTGTTTTTGGCTGAGCTGGCATTCCAGTTGGCCCGACATTCGGATTTTTTCAATTGGACAGGCATACCTACGGTGCGTCGAAACGCAAAAGTAAGGCTAACAACAAATTCAGTAATTCAGCAATCATTAATTAATTTTATAAAATTCAGGGTTTCACTCTAAATCCTGTAAATCCTGAATTATTATTTTTAGAAATTAAAACATTGACTTTTACTTTAAATGATTTTTTTTCCTAAAAGTAATTACTCAGCGTATTTTTTGTTTAAACAATGACTCTAAAAATGGCGAATAGGATTTTGCATTTTTTTTAAATTATTTATTATTTAACAGATAAAAATCTTCTAAAACTGTGCATTCATCTAATAAATAAACCATTTTATATAATAAATGCTATTTTAAGCTTGGTTCACATTATTTTTGGTTTTTAAAACTTACAAAACCTTAATTATGTTCAAAATTTTTACTTCCATATCATTAAGCATTTTATCCTGGTTCGGTTTTATAGCCGACAAGCCTATTCCTTTTGAATGGAATCGATTTACAAAAGTTGTTTTGGCAGAAGGTCTAAATGAGCCTATGGAATTAGCATTTTTACCAGGGAATAAAATAATTATTGTAGAAAGAAAAGGCGCGGTGAAAATCGTAAATGAAAAAACAAAAGAAGTATCGGATGCAGGATTTATTCTTGTTAATACTAAATATACCAATAAAGAAGGTCAAATTCGTGAAGCCGAAGAAGGATTAATGGGAGTAAGTTTAGATCCTAAATTCTCCGCTAATCATTGGGTTTATCTTTATTATGCTCATCCAAAAGAATCTAAGCATGTTTTGTCAAGATTTACTTTAAAGAATGATACCTTAGAAATGATTTCTGAAAAAATTGTTATGGAAGTGAAAACACAGCGAGAAGAATGCTGCCATACTGGTGGTGGTATGACTTGGGACAAAGTTGGAAATCTTTTTTTGACAGTAGGCAACAATACTGTAAATCCTCCTCAAGGTTCATCAAATCTTGTAGAATCTCCAGGAAAAGAAAATGAAGACGACCAACGAGCTCCAGGAAATACTAATGATTTGAGAGGGAAAATTTTAAGAATTCACCCAGAACCCAATGGTACATATACTATCCCTAAAGGAAATTTATTTCCAGTAGGAACCGCTAAAACTAGACCTGAAATTTACACGATGGGTCATAGAAATGCATGGAGACCTACTTTGGACTCTAAAACTGGATATTTATATTGGGGTGAAGTAGGTCCCGATGCATCAAAAGATTCCACTTGGGGGCCTAAAGGGTATGACGAATTTAATCAAGCCAAAGGTCCTGGATTTTTTGGATGGCCTTATTTTATTGCGAATAATAGACCTTATCGGAAATACAATTCAGCAAACGGAACTTATGGCGAATATTTTGATTCTAACAATCCTGTTAATAATTCTATAAACAATACTGGTTTGGTAAACCTTCCTAAGCCTGTACCTGCAATGATTTATTATCCTTATGGCTCATCTTCTGAGTTTCCTTTAGTAGGAACTTCTGGTAGGAGTGCAACAGGGGGACCAGTTTTTAGAAAGCTTGACTTTAAAACTGCTCAAAGACCTTGGCCCGATTATTATGAAGGAAAATGGCTAATCACCGATTTTATGAGAGGTTGGATTATGGCAATAACAATGGACGAAAAAGGTGATTATATGTCCATGGAAAGGGTTTTGCCTAATATGAATTTTAGTTCAGCAATCGACATGGACTTTGGGCCAAGTGGGGATATGTATGTACTTGAATACGGTTCAGCTTGGTTTCGAGGAAATGAAAATTCAAAATTAGTTAGGATAGAATACAATTCTGGTAATAGAAAGCCTAATGTTGTTGCAAAATCAAATATAAATTCTGGGCAGCTTCCATTACTTGTCAAATTTACTGCTGAAGGTTCTAGTGATTTTGACCCAGAGGATGCCCAAAAATTGACATACAAATGGAAAATAACAGATGCTAAAAAAGCAATTGTTACGATTTTAAATGGGAAAGAAGTAAACTTTACATTTAGAAATGCTGGAAATTATACTGCTACTTTAGAAGTTGTGGATACCAAAGGGGCAAAAAATACCCTTTCGATACCAATTACCGCTGGAAATACCGCTCCTGAAATAGATATTGAGATAGAATCAAAAAATCAGACTTTTTATTTTGGGAAAAACCCTATAGCTTATAAAGTAAAAGTAAAAGACAAAGAAGATGGAGATAAAGTTAAGCCAGAAGAGGTTGCTGTAACATTCGATTTTCTTCCACAAGGCTTTGATCCAATTGAGATTGCAGCTAAACAAAAAAGTGCTGATGATTTGGCATCCTATTCAGTTGGTAAAAATTTGATTGAGGCGTCCGATTGTAAGTCTTGTCATCAGTACTCTTCCAAATCAATAGGCCCTAGTTATCAAGTTGTTGCAGAAAAATACCCTAATACACCCGAGAATATGGCTTATTTATTTAAAAAAATAAAGGAAGGCGGTAGTGGCGTTTGGGGAGAACACGGAATGAGTGCACATCCAGATTTGAATGAAGCTAATGTAAAGCGAATGGTGGATTATATTTTTAGTTTAGATTCAAAGAATGCAAATGTATCTAGATTAGCTTTAATCGGAAATGTAAAACCAGAAAGTCCTACTTATGAAAGTGCCTTGGGTAGTTTTGTTCTTAGAGCTGCTTATAAAGACAAAGGTGCTTTGAAAACCCGATCAATTTTGGGTGAAAAAATATTAGTATTTAGGCCAAATTACCTTCGACCACAAGACCTAGATGGGTCTTTTAGTACACAGTTAATTACAACTCCAAGATATTCATTTTCTTTGATTGGAGATAAATCTTATGCCTTTTATAATAATATAGATTTGACATCTATAAAAGAAATCATTGTTTTTGCACAAGCCAGTGCACGTAATGGGGCGATTGGCGGAAAAGTGGAGCTAAGATTGGACAAACCAGATGGCCAATTATTGGCAACATCTGAAAATATTGGACTTAATAAAGAATTGGGTGTCGAAAGGCCTCCAATAGGAGCCAATATTGCAGAGTGGAATAGGAATAGAGCTGGGAAAGCTAAGCTGACTATTAGTCAGGAGGTTAAAGGTAAACACGATGTTTATTTTGTTTTTAGAAACGAAAAAGCAACTAATATAGATATGATTTTACAGTTGATAGAAATTGGATTTTTTCAATAAATGCTCTTTGTTCCAAAGAAAAGCAGCCAATTGGCTGCTTTTCTTTAATTGTATTTTCTGTTTTTTTATAGATTAGAAAAGAATGTCACTTTTCAAAATTTTACTAATTTGGCCTAAAATTTTATTTCCTAGGAAGTATATTCTTGGCGAATTACTTGCAAACAAAGCTAAATTTTCTTCAATTATTTATTTTAGTTCCTTTAGTTATTCTGTGTAAATTATAGCAATTCTAAAACAGATTTTCATTGAAAATTCTACAAAAACTTTCGTTTTACAATAGTTGGAATTAGTCTTTATTTTTAATATTAATCTATCTTTTTTATTAACGTGTACTCAAAAATAAAATATAAAGTAATTGAAAAACAGTTGGCTCCTTTTTTTTATCGTCTCAAGGAAATAAAAATCACTAATTACAAGGATTTGTGATTCGTGCTGTAAAAACTGCACCATTTTCAACTTTAAAAGTATTTGGGTTTAGATTTATTGCATTTTCGGCTTGAAATATTACAGATTTATTTGCTTTTATTGTTGTATTATCTGCATTAATAAAACTAGAAGATTTAATTATTTCTGGTTCTGTGCTATCTATTACATTGTTTATTGTTACACCACCTGACCTACAATTTGGTGAGAAATGGAATCTGATGTTTTGAGTTAGACAGGTAGTTGAATCTGTCACAGTATATATTGGTCCTATTTGAGGATATGAAATAGTAATATTGCTTGGTAAACTGTATGTTTGGTTAAAATTTGAGGGGCCTGTAATTTTTATAATTTGTGTTTTTGGCCAAGGCAAGCTAAATGTTTGTGATAATGGAGACTCGGTGGTTAATATTAAATCTACCTTATTTTCTACTTTTTTTACGTCTTTTATTATTGTAAATTTGTCTCCAACTTCTCCGTCTTCATTAATGAATTTTGCATCTAGCCTATTGTCCTTTACTTCAATGTAAAATGAACCACCTTTTTGGTCTTCTATTGTCGATAAAGTTGTTCTGTTGACCAATAATCCTCCATTGGTTGAAAAATTTTCACTTGGAACCATTTCTATAAAATCGGGTCTAAAATAAGCACCATTCAAAGCTTTATGCCCTACAGTAAAATCTACATCATCTACTGATTTTTGCAATTGTCCTGAAGATCCAGTAACAACATAAATAATTCCTTCATTTACTCCAGTACTGCTTTTTAAATAAGGACATTCAGTACTACTTTTAAACATTCCATTATGATTCGCATTGGCTGCATTATTATTGTTATGCAGTGAAGATCTAAATGTATCTTCT
The DNA here is from genome assembly GCA_031420365.1 of Cytophagaceae bacterium. Classification (GTDB taxonomy): domain Bacteria; phylum Bacteroidota; class Bacteroidia; order Cytophagales; family Spirosomataceae; genus Leadbetterella. Next base: position 2,151 of record JANOMP010000248.1, on the reverse strand, counting down.
AATCCATCATGTCCTTTTAATAATCTAGATCTTTCATATGAATGGCTGTGCCCGTTTAAGACTAAATCGATTTTATGTCCTGAGCTGTCTAAATATTTGATTAATTTTTCGCGTAATCCGGTTAAAATAAATTCATCTGCCAAGACTTTATTAGATGAATGCCCTCCACTTTTGCTATATGGTGCATGGTGCCAATACATAATAGTCCATTTCTGGGTATTTGAGGCAAGGTCGTTCATTAACCATGCCATTTGAGGGTTGTTAGTAGGTAGTGTTGGCCAAGAAGGAATACCAGCATACAAAAGATGATTATTGTAAAAACCATAAGAATCCAGACAGATAAAATGAATATTGTTATGATTGTAAGAATAATAGCCATTATTTACTAAAGGAGGAGATGAAGAATATTTGTTCGATAATAAATTTGTATTTGTATTGCTAGGCATTGAAAAAATAGAATAAAAAGCACTTTGTTTGTTTTGTCTGAAATTTGAAAGTGCCTTTCCTGCATCTGGTACCCAAAAAGTATTCATTGAACCTACAGCAGAGGTAAAGTCATTTATTTCTCTAATAGTTGTTTGATCTGTAGTAGATATATTCGGACCATTATAATAATCATGATTGCCCACACATGGCATTATTGGCGTTTGTTTCATGATTTGATTATTATTAGTGGCTGGATAAGCAGCATTCATGTCGTCATAAGGAGTGAAAAACCCAGTAGTGTATTCTGCTTCAGTGCCTAAAGAATATGCATTATCACCTAATAAAAGCCATAAGTCTAAATTCTGTGCAGAAGGGGTATTAGTTTGAAACGTCTTAAATCCTTTTAAAACTTCATCTTGCCTTGGTATTTTAGATGAAGATACTTCCTCACTTGGATCTCCTGTAACCCATATTCTTGTAGTTTTTGAAGTGTCAATGTTCGTAGGTGGGGTAGTAAATTTATGATTAACTGTTCCTTCAGTAAGTGCACCAGAAGTATGTTGAACTGAATAAAAATAAGTTGAATTCGGAATTAGCCCAGAAAGAATAACAATATGGTCATTAGCTAGAACGGCATTTAAATCGGTTGAACAAGTAATTAGACTTCCAGAACTTGTACCATAACAAACTCTTCCAACTAATGTGGTGCTGGTTCTCCAACGCACCTGGATTCCAGTAGGATGTGGTAATTGCAAATATGGACCACGAGTTATAATTGGAGTTAACGTTCCTAAAGTTCCAGTAAGTTCCATGTCAAAAAATAGATCACTTGAAGTAACAAGACAAGCTGCTGTTCCAGGACTTGTAGCTGTAGAACCTGAGGTACTTTGGTGTACTTCAGCGGTTATTGTAATTTTGTAAGGATCAGAATGATGGTTTGTAATAGTATTGGGTATATTAAATGTATAATTGTTAACATCAGTGGTTACTGTAAAAGCCGAAGTATTTGCTTCTATAGTTCCAGCTTGTAATTTGTGATTAGCTACAATGTCACCATTAAAATAGACTCTTACACCATCGTCAGCTTTCAATTTTAAGGTAAAATAAGAATAAGACGATAAAATGTTTGGAAGGGTAATGGTCTGTCTAAGGTATAAAGTTGTTGGGTTATTTCCAGGTGGATTAAATAATAAATCTTTTTTTAATTCAATTCCTCCATAAGAAGTGGAACCATTCACATAACCAATTGGGAGTTGATTTGATACATTTGTCCATTGGTTTGAAGTCTTAACATAATTAGACATTTTCCATTCTACACCACTTGAAGGTGTAGGAGTTGAACAAACTTCATTAACAGGTAGCCTATAAGAATAATCCCAGCCTGTACTTCCAAATGGAACTAAATCAGTTTGAGCATTAAGTCTAAAAAAAGTGAATACCAATAAACAAACTTTAAGAACCTTCTTCATAATTTAGAGTATTCTAATTTAGAACCAATATTAAATATAATACTTATTTATCGGAACAAATTTAATTTTTTTGACGCTGATTTAAAATGATAAAAATCATTAGAATACAGGAATTGGGGTCACATCCATTTTCTGGGGAGCGATGTAGTTTAAGCAAATAATTTTTCAAGTCTAAAGAGGAAAAAATTAACATCAGTAACTCCTCTTAAATTGGCTCTAAACCCTTTTATTTTAGAGTTGAAAGATTCCGCATTAG
>JANOMP010000247.1:0-4058 GCA_031420365.1 Cytophagaceae bacterium | reverse complement strand
TTTGAAAAATTCAATTTTTAATTCTATATAATTTTTAAAATGAAAATTTGAGTATACTTTAAATTTATCCTGAGAATTATCAGTTAAATTACCGATATTTAAATTGTAGGAACAAAAATTTTGCTGAAAACAAAATATATTCTCAATCATTTTTTTTGTTATTTTCTCCTCATCAGGCATTTCATTTTTGGTTTTGGTATTGCCTAAAAAAGTAACAATAAATAGTTTTTGATTTGTGTTTAAGTTTTTTGGCACCTGATCATTAAGATTTGTGGTAACTAAAGAAAGACAAATATCAAATGGTTTAAATAAGGTTAAAAATAAATTGTCATCATAGCTAATTAACTTATTTCTAATTTTATATCTAAATCCTTCTAAAACTTGCATATCAATAGTGCGTATAACAGAGACTAACAAGTATTCACCCCCTACCTGTTCTTTAATCTCTATTAATATTTGTAAATCACTTTTTTTTAAACTGTCTTTTGAAAATTTAAAATCATATTTTATTTGTAATGAATCTAAAACTTCTTTAATCTTTGTTGATATTATTTCTTTATTTTCAAATTCCCGTTTTAGAATTCTTGAATCATTTATGAAAATAATTTGCTCTATTTCAGAAGTGTCAACTTTTTCAGAAATATTGAAACCATAACAACAAAAGTTTGAAAATAATAGAATCGCAAAATATATTTTATTTTTCAATTTGTAAAATTTAGAAGTTTAAGAAAAACCAAAAATTTGGTGAATTCTTTGTCAAATAATTCACCAAAATAAAATTACGTAGAAAACATAGAACATTTAGTACAAGCAATACTACTTTGACAATGTCTATTGGCAGCTTCTACTGTAATGTATGATATGCTTTCATAATTATCATTACATGCAAAATAATAATTAGTACCATACCCACCTTTAACATTTTTTAAATCTTCTCTGGATAGTAGAAAATCAGCAAATTTAGAAATCATTTTTTTCATTTTTGAAATTGTTTAAAATTAAAAATTTATTTAGTTATTTGATCAAATACGCTGTAATTATTGCCGTTTATAGGCTCGTCCAAATCCTCATTTTTTCTTAGTTTTAATTTATTACTAGAGAGCAATTTATCAATTTTTGTAGCAATAGTAACAATGCTATCATTTTCAACCTTGCCCATTAAAACCATGTTCCCCAAATTGTACCCTAGCAGCATTACCAGGCTGGTCATTGTTTTCCATATGTGGGAAAACTAACATCTTTACACCTTTTTGAATACATTCTTTAATTGAATTATGCCCACCATGTGTAATCATCAAATCAGCAAATGAGAGCAAATGTAATTGCGGTAGATACTGAAATGTATAAATTCTTTCATGACTAAAGGGTTCATGTATGTAATTACTTTTTGATATAACAAGTAATAAATCCTTCCTTTGTTTTACAATTTCTATTATTTTATCCAATAATAATTGAACTCTATTTTCATCTTTATATGTGACAGTACCGAAAGAAAAATAAAGGAGATATTTGTTTTTATTTTTGGGCTTTTTTAATTCTGCTAAGAACTCAATATAAAGCGATAATTTGTATTTTTCTTCATTTCTATTAATCTCATAAAGTTCATAATTTTCAGTTGGCAAAACAGCCCTCCAAGGATAATCAAAACCTCTAGAACCAAGTATCACTCTTTCCAAGCCAATAATGCTTGGATAATAATAATTCTTACTATCCAAAGTTGACTTTAAATCAATGCCCTGAGTCGAGCAATATTCCCTAAGAAAGCTATATTCATCATTTCCACAAAAAGCTACCTTGTGAATTAGCATTTTTATACTGTCATTTAGGTTTTTAAGTTGCCATAAGAATTCGCAGTATAACTTTGAGATAATGGAATTACTTGGAATAAAGTAAGAGTCCATTGGTGGAATACCTACTGACTTCCTTGATGATATTTTAGTACAAAGAATACTAGTTCTCACTTCTAATTCTTTGAAATATAAATAATACTCAGAAAGGTGTTCATCCAAAAATATTTGATCTGCATTTGATTCTCGAATTAGACTTCTTACATCCTCTATGTTTTTAGAATAGTCCATTTTACTAACCGCTAAGAATGTTTTATCAAAAAGGCTTTTTAAAAGTACTCCAAAGAAAGCTTTAATAGTCTGAATTTTATATTCCGTAGTATAATGCCAATGTATAAATTCAAAACCTTCTTTCACAACAGTATCCTCAAGGTGGGGGGTGCCAACATAGCAAATTTCATTGCCCTCTTCTTTTAGCTTTTGAGCAAAAGAAAAAGAGGCATGATAATGACTTGGAGAGGGTAGAATGATAAATAAGAATTTCTTCATGACTTTGATGTAGTTTCATGAGTTTTTGCCAAACTAGCAAATTCTAAGTCCTCCACTTTAAATACATTAGGTAGTTTCCTGCCATTGTAAAATAAAGTTGGGGTTGATTTTATCTCTGCTTCATCACTCCATTGTTTTTGCTCTTTGCGAAAGAGTTCAGCTAGTTCTTTTTCTTCAAATTGAATGTACTTTTTATTCCAGTCATCAAAATTTCGGTTGTTGTTACGATACCATAAACTTGTGGCTTCTTCTTGTAAGTTTGCTGGTAAGCTGAGTATTTTTCTTACCACTTTACCTCCAATATCATTATGATTAGTCACAAATACAATATCACATCTCAAATTCTCGGATTTGTCTAATATTTTCTCTATGCGTTTATGCATTTTTGCACAAGGGTTGCATAAAGGGTTACTTATAATAGTGAGCACATGATCAGCGTGCTTGTTACCTATACTTAATATTCCCATTCCATTCGGCAAAAAAGGCATTGGCTTTTGAGAGGCCATTAAAGAATCAATGATTTGGGGATTTGATTTTAAACGAGATAAATCATTTTTCAAGGCATCTCTATCGGTCGCTTTGATCAACTCATTTTTATAAAAGAGTAAAAAAGTTATAGGCAAAGCTAAAGATATTAGTAGCGATATTACAAATGTGGCAGTAATAGTAAAAAAAGGCTCAAAGTTTAAAAAGACTATTAAAGCCTCCATTGCTAAAACACCCACAACTCCTAAACACAATGGACACCACATTCTCGCAATTTTTCCTTGATAATAAATCGAATATGCCCCAAACAAAACGGCAATTATACTTATGAAAGTGTGATAAGCCAAAAAAGAGGCTAAATCATTACCCAACAATAGAATTGAAATAAGAGAAGAAACAAAATAGACAAATCCAATATCTGATAAGCTCAACCATGGCGTTATTTTGGCTGCTGGGCTGTCGAGTATGCTTTGGCAGGAAACTTTTGACCCTGCGTTGCAGAGTTTATTTACTAGGCTGTTGGCATTGTCTATACTTTTTACAAACAATAGCATACTAATCACCATGCCTGTTGCCTTTAAGCCCAACAAAATATAGGTAGGAGTACTTACTAAAGGGGCATTTATTATAAAAAATAAAAAGATAAATGAAAGTAGCGTAACTGCTATCGGGATTCTTATGTTCCTTAGAATTTCCTCACGTCTTTTTGTAGTATACTTTTTCTCACCCGATTTTTCGTCTGTTTCAGCTAGCAAAACTACTCCAGACCAAGACCTAGTAAATTCTTCTAATTTATCATTTACCCACCCTTTTTGCGTATCAAACAATTCAATAGTGTTTTCAGTTAAGTTTTTTACTACTGAAAATGTGCCACCGTGTATTTGAGAAAAAGCTATAAATGGAGTGGGGAGGGTAATCAAGTCTTCTTGCTTTATTCTGATGGCTGCATTCTCAATCTTAAAATGATTTAGAGCATCGGCATAAGCCAACATAGAGCCTTCGTCTGGATGGGTTTCCAAATACTCCAATGCACTGCTTTCTGTAACAGGCACATTGAGCTGATTTAAGAATTTAGTAAAGGTATTTAAAAAATTGTTTTTCAAGGTGTTTAGTGTCAATTGTTTGCTTTTTTTCTTAATTCAGTAAAAATGCGATTCTATATTCAGGTTAAGATTCTTTGTATATTCAAAGCCTTATTACAAGGACAAAGATGTCAATCAAAATTTGCCTTTCCTA
>JANOMP010000246.1:0-22673 GCA_031420365.1 Cytophagaceae bacterium | reverse complement strand
TGGCGGACGGCCAGTCAGGATTTTTTTTTGTGAGTGTTTTTTGCGAAACGTCGCAGCGGTTACTTTTTTTCAAAAAAAAGTAAGGCTAACAATAAATTCAGTAAACAGCAATCATTAATTAATTTTATAAAATTCAGGGTTTCACTCTAAATCCTGTAAATCCGTATTTTTTTTACAAATAGTGCTATATTTTTTAAGTGTTAAGGTTTTTTGTTAGGCTTTTACAGGTCTTAAGGTGGTTTTTATTTTTCCATTATCTTTTTCTTATAAATTTATTAAAAACGATATCATATTTATCATAAAAAATTAACATAAGCATAATAAAACCTATGTTTGGTTATTTCAAATTTTCTTAATGGCTTATTCAATTAGTACTTTTGTTTACTCTCTTTCAGCACAACCTTATAAGTTAAATCAAAAAAATGCACTATATAGATGGATTTCTTGTAAAAAGCATTTATTTTTGATAAATGTTATCTCGTAAATACCAATCGTAAAAAAAAAACAACCTTATGAAATTCAAATTATTTACTTTCTGTATCTGTTTTCTATTTGTTTCAACTGAATCAGAAGCTTTTAAGAAAAAAAAGCCAATAAAAACACTAATTATGGATGGACAAAACAACCATAACCAATGGCCAAAAGTAACCTACATGATGAAAAAATATTTGGAAGAAACAGGGCTTTTTTCTGTAGAGGTACAACGGAGTGCCTACACCTGGGAAGGAGAAGCATTTTTGAAAGATTTTGCCATTTCGGGTATGCCTGCCACTGAAGCCTTACCAAAACCAAAAGCCGATCCCAATTACGCCCCAGATTTTAAAAAATATGATTTGGTAATCGTGAATTTTGGATGGAATGCCGCCGATTGGCCAGTTGCAACCCAAACCGCTATGGAACAATTTGTTAAAAGTGGCGGAGGTGTGGTAATTGTACATGCCGCCGACAATTCTTTTCCAAAATGGCCAGCTTACAATCAAATGATAGGAATTGGTGGCTGGGGCGACCGCACCGAAAAAGACGGCCCTTATGTGTATTTTGATGAAAATGCCAAATTAATACGAGACTCTTCTCCAGGAAAAGCTGGCTCACATGGCCCCCAACACGAATACAAAATAACAATTAGAGACTCTGAGCACCCAATTACAAAAGGAATGCCCCTTGAGTGGTTGCATACTAAAGATGAGTTATATGACAAATTACGTGGTCCAGCAGAAAACATGACTGTTTTGGCAACAACTTATTCTTCAAAAGAAAACAAAGGTACGGGGCGACACGAACCCATGCTTATGACAATAAATTTTGGCAAAGGAAGAATTTTTCATACTCCTATGGGTCACGCCGACTATTCTGTAGAATGTGTGGGCTTTATTACAAGTTTATTAAGAGGAGCACAATGGGCTGCACAAGGCAAAGTAACCATTCCGATACCCGCCGATTTTCCCACAGCTGAAAAGTTAAGCACCAGACCATTTGTAAAATAACCAATATAGTTTTTTGTCTTTGAAAAAAATTAAAATTATTCTTACGTTTATTTTTGGGGTCTTTATGATTTATGGTGGTGTTAACCACTTCTTAAAACCCCAAATGTATTTTCCGTTTTTTTTAGATTCATTACCCAAAGAAATTCTAAATAATATTTTGGAATTTTAGAAATAATTGTTGGTTTGGGAGTGTTTATTCCCCAATGGCGTAAAATAGTAAGCGTAAGTATTTTAATTATGATGCTTGCTTTTTTACCACTTCATATCTGGGATGTTTTTAGAGGAAACCCCGCCATTGGTAGTCATAAAGCTAGTTTACTCCGGCTTCCTTTTCAATTTGTTTTAATTGCCGGGGCATGGTTTATTAGTAAAGTTTAATTGTAGGTAAATTGCAAAAAAAAATCCCTTATGAAAGTGCTACTTCTTTTATTCCTCAGTTTAGCAATTTGTAAAGTAACTTATGCACAAAAAGTTGAAAAAGAAACTGCTGAAATTAAAGCAGTTTTAACAGACTTTTTCGAAGTCTTTACTCATCCCGACATGAAGTATTTCGACAGAAATTGTAGCTCGGATTTTCAGCTACTTGAACATGGTGAGGTATGGACACGAAAAGAAATTAAGGAGTATGTAGATAAAATGACTTCAAAACCCATTCAGTTTGAACGAAGCAATAGTTTCGACTTTACTCAAGTAAACTTTAGAGGAAGAATGGCTTGGGTAAACTATCATAATACCGCCACAATAAAGTCTTTAAGCGATGGCTCCGTTAAAAAATTACAATGGCTTGAAAGTATCATTTTAGAAAAAATAAATGGCAAATGGGTCTTACACCAAATGCATTCCACCCGGAAAATAAAATAAATAAAAAAAATTATTAAATATAGATAATATTATTTAAATTGCTAACTATAATTATTATTCCCTTTTTTATTTAACCAAATTTCAAACTATGAGAAAAAAACTATTTTTCTTCAAAAGCTTTGCACTATCATTGGTTTCATTTTGCATCTATGCCCAAAACATAAATGTAACTGGAATCGTGAAAGACCAAAGTAGTGAGTTACTTTATGGTGTAAATGTCACCGTAAAAGGTACTACAAACGGATCTACGACAGATGATAAAGGCAAGTACTCAATTGCTGTATCAAAAGGGCAATCCTTGACATTTAGCTACATTGGCTATAAATCACAGGATATTGTGGTTGGAAATTCAAATGTTATTAATGTTAATCTCTCTCAAGATGCCAATGCACTTGGCGAGGTGGTTGTTACTGCGTTAGGTGTGGCTCGCCAAACAAGAGCTCTTCAATATTCAGTTACTGAAATTAATGGAGACAATTTCACTAAAGCACGTGAAAACAACCTCGGGAATGCATTAGCAGGTAGAGTAGCTGGAGTAAATGTCACTGCACCGGCCACAGGCCCAGGTGGGTCGTCAAGAGTAATAATTAGAGGTAATAAAACGCTAGGGGGTGCCAATCAGCCACTTTATGTTATTGACGGTGTGCCGATAGATAATAGTCAAAATGGAACAGCAGGTTTATGGGGAGGATCAGACCAAGGAGATGGACTTTCTAGCTTAAATCCAGATGATATTGAATCTATTACAGTATTAAAAGGAGCTAATGCAGCTGCACTTTATGGATCTAGAGGCGGAAATGGAGTAATTAACGTTACTACAAAAAAAGGCACCAAAAGAAAAGGAATTGGCGTGGAATACGGTCTAAATTACGTTGCAGAAACTATAAATGATCAATCTGAACTTCAAACTAAATTTGGTCAAGGAGCTTATGTAAGTAATGTGGCTACAGCACCAGCAACTATTCAACAAGCCAGTGACTGGGGTTTAGCTGCATGGGGTCCAAAAATGGACGGTAGATCTATTCCAAATATTTTTGGTGGAACAAGTAAGTATGAGTATGCTGGAAATAACTTTGACCGTTTTTACAGAACTGGAAATGCATTAACCAATAGTGTTTCACTTGCCGGAGGAAATGGCGACCAAAATTTTCGTTTATCATTTGCAGACTTACGTTCTGCTAGTGTAGTTCCTAATTCTAATTTTGACAGAACCAATATTGCATTCTCAACAAATTCGAAATTTGGCAAAAAACTCACTGTTAGTGGTAATATCTTATATTCAAAAGAAACAGCCAAAAATAGACCTCGAGTTTCTGACTCACCTGGAAACCCAGGGCAGGCAGTTTGGCGTCTCCCTCCCAATGTCAACATTGAGGATACCAAAGGCGACCCGAATAAGTTAGGTGCTTTACCAGCAGGATTAAACCCAAGTGTATATGCTGCAGGAAACCGAGCACCTGGCACTGAAATGCTTTCAAATTACAATAATTTCTGGGGTTCAAATGCATATTGGTCGGCTTATCAATATAATAATACTACCAAAAGAGATAGAGTAACTGCCTCTGGACAGTTAAAATATGATATCACTGATTTTTTATATGTAACAGGTAGATTAAGCTCAGATTTTTATTATATGAAGTCAGAAGGCCTCACTCCACAAGGTACAGGTTTTCAGCAAGGTGGTAGTATAGGAGAAAATTTCCAAAACCGACAAGAAACCAATATGGATTTTATGCTTGGCTATGATGAAGAGTTTGGAAAGTTTTCAGTTAATGCTTTTGTTGGTGGAAACAAGCAATATTCTAAGTTTGAACAAATTGCAGCTAGTGGAAACGGGTTTTCGGTACCATTTTTTCATGGTTTAAATTCTGCCAATAATAGAAACTTTGGTTACGGATTTAGTGAATCAGGGATAAATTCTATCTTTGGTTCAGCGGAAATTGGCTACAATAATTATTTGTATTTAACCGGAACTGTGCGTCAGGACAAATTTTCAATATTAAATGGAAAAGACATCCTATACCCATCCGTGGGGGGTAGTTTTGTGTTTTCCGATGCCTTCGTGGATGCTATGCCTGGTTGGTTAAGTTTTGGTAAAGTGAGAGCATCTTGGGCTCAGGTAGGGTTAACGGGGCAATTAGGGCCGTATCAAACCGTTCAACCTTATGGATTAAATGGCAATCCACATTTGGGCAGAAATATGGCTAATTTTGCTAATAGAGGAACGATTGCCAATCCGAATATTAATCCTGCTTTATCGACCGAATTGGAATTTGGTATAGATTTACGATTTTTGGGCGGAAAACTTGGACTTGATTTGGGTTATTACGATCAAAAAACCACTGACGATATACTTAATGCCAGTATTTCTACAGCATCTGGTTTTAATTCAACCACCGTCAATGTCGGTAAACTAACTAATAAAGGTTTTGAGTTTTTACTTACGGCAAATGCTCTAAAAAATACAGCATTCTCATGGGATATTTCGGTAAACTTTGCAACCAATCAAAACAGAGTGGTTAACTTAATTAAAGGTTCCAATGAGCTTTCTTTTGAAGAGTCTCGCACGCGTACCTCATTGATAAAGCATATTGTGGGTCAGCCTTTTGGAACTATTACAGGTGTCGCTCAAAAAATGATTAATGGAAAGCCTGTTTTTACCGCAGAAGGATTGCCAGTAAGAGACGACTTATATGTGCCTATTGGTCAATCTGTTGCACCTTTTACAGGTGGTATTACAAATAATTTTAGCTACAAAGGATTCAATCTGAATTTCCTAATTGATACAAAACTTGGTGGAGAAATTCATTCAGGAACAAATGAGAGACTTGATAACTGGGGATTATCGGAAAGAACTTTACAAGGTAGGGAAGGCGAAGCCCAGCTATCGGTAAGTGGGGTAAACCAAAAAGGAGAGGATTTTAATTTGACCCTTACACCAGCACAGGCTCAAGCGTATTGGGCAAACTTAGGCAGCAGAGATGCTTCTAAATATATTTACAGTGCTGATTTTGTTAAATTAAGGCAGTTAACATTTGGCTATAGCCTTTCAAGAACCCTTGTTTCTAAAACTCCATTCCAAGCAATTTCGGCTTCGTTTGTAGGAAGAAACCTGGCAGTTTTATTCAAAAATATCCCAAATGTTGACCCAGAATCAACCTATTCTTTCAATGGTGGTGCTCAAGGTTTAGAATATTTTGCTTTACCAGCCACAAGAACTTTTGGATTTAGTTTAAACTTTACCTACTAAAAATTTAATTTGTTATTCAAAATGAAAAAAATAATAAGTCTAGTCTTTTTGATGGCTCTTTTCACTACTAGTTGTGATCAAGAAAAATTAGAAAAACTGAATATCAACCCTCAGGCGTTAAATCAGATAGACATGAATTTTCTATTAACGTCTGCTCAATTAGGAACAGCCTCTGGAGGAAATAGAGGAGATAACCGCTACATAGATTGGAGAACAAACATTGGAATGTTTGGCCATGCTATTCAACAAATAGCAAATGTTGGAGGAGGAATCGCTCCTGGAGATAAATATACTGAAAACCCTGAAGCAGATGCTGCACCATGGGATTTTTTGTACAATGGTGTATTACAAGAGCTTCAAGAAATTATAGTTCAAACTGGTCCTAAAGGATTTCAAGCCACAGGTCGAGAAAACACACGTCAAGTGGCAAGAATTTTAAGAGCTTATAATTTTATGCGATTAACAGACTATTATGGAAATATTCCATATACTGAAGCAGTAAAAGGCACAACAGATGGAATTTATTTTCCTAAGTATGATACCCAAGAGATCATTTATAAAGATTTACTTAAAGAAATTTCTGAGGCTAGCAAGGCACTAAATCCTGCCCTTTCGGGTGATGGTTTGGCTAATGCAGATTTGTTTTATGGGGGTGATATTGCCAAATGGAAAAAATTTGGAAATTCATTGTTGCTGAGGATGGGAATGAGAGTTTCGAAAGTGAGTCCAACACTTGCAAATCAATTTGTGTCTGAAGCAGTGTCTGGGGGAGTAATGACCGCCATTTCAGACAGGGCTATGATAAAAACTGCCTTAGGGCCGAGCGAATGGACAAATCAAAATGGTATTTCTCGAGCCTTTGCAAATGGAGATGGTGGACAACCTTCGCCACTTAGTGCAACTTTGGTAAATTGGTTAATTGCCAAAAAAGACCCAAGATTAATGATTTTTAGTGGTGGAGTTGGTGGCAAAGAAATGGATCCAACTAAACAAAAAGGTTTGCCTAATGGATTGGATGCAGGTACATTAACCACTTTTCTTGGAAAAGCAGGAGCCAATCCAATGGTAGAGTTTTCCATTATTAACCCTAAAATGTTGGATGACGACGATGATTATGTTTTCATGAATTTTTCAGAAGTTGAGCTATTACTAGCAGAGGCCGCAGAAAAAAAGATTGGAGGAGTCACTGACGCAGCAGGTCATTATGCCAAAGGTGTAAAAGCTGCACTGCAACAGTGGGAGCACTATGATGCTTCTTTAAAAGTATCTGATGCGGATGCAAATGCATATATTATTGCTAATCCTTATTCTGGAATTAAATCTATTGGGGAACAATTATGGGCAAGTAAATTCTTAAACTGGTGGGATGCTTGGTCAGATTGGAGAAGACTTGAATTTCCGCAGCTAGTACCGGTAATTTATACGGGAAATGTTACAGGAGGTACAATTCCAAGAAAATTACGAATTCCTAATGGTGAATTATCAAACAACGGTGCTAATTTTAAAGCAGGGGCGACTCTACCTAATGAATATACAACCCGTATGTGGTGGGATGTGAAATAATTGTATTGGTTTTTCATTTAAAAAGGGGCTATTGCATAGCCCCTTTTTTATTGTTTTATAAATTTCTGTGGTAAAGCTAAAAAAGCAAGTTTAACTCAAAAACCTCATTACAAAATCGAATGTAAAAATATTTTGCTTCATACCTATTTCCGACCATCTATATACCTATCTCGATAAGCTTCTCGATATTAGCTATTGCTATTTTGCAAAATATTATTTCGCCAAATTGTCTAATGATATTTTTTGGTTAAATTGGTTAAAAGTTTATCCCCTAATTCATATATTTCAGTTTTCAACCAATGTTTTCTATAAAAATTTCCTATGGAAGTTAATGCCTTTTTTGTTTAAAAGAAGCAAAGAAAGTTCCTTAAGAACGAAAGGTTATCCTCTTTTTTATGAATGTGAAATCTCCTCATACAACTGTCTCCTTAATAATTAAATCAAATGGACTTTTCTTAAATATAGATATTCATAAATATCTTAAGGAAAATAGTTAAAAATCTACATAAACATAAATCATAATTGATTACAATGAAAATTCAAAAATTAACTTCTCTTCTTAAAAATACAGTTGCATTCATTAGTTGAATCTAGGTGTTTATTTCTTTAGCTTAAAAATCAAAGCCGTATCATTGTTTCTGGCAACAACTAATTTTCCATTTATAAAGGCGGCATCTCTAACCTCGCCCTTCACTTTAATTCCAGATATTTCATTCGAAATTGCATTAAATTTTTTATTACCAATTCCTTTCAGTAGCAGTCCCTTATTGGCATCTAATCTACCCACTTGAGGTTTTAAATTATAAAAATTTCCTCCCAACCAAATATCTTTTTTGCCATCTGTATCAAAATCGGCAATGGCAATTCCAAATATAGGCGATAATTGTGCCTGTGCCGGCAAGGCAGAAAACCGCAAATTTTCATTTTCATTCCAAAGTACACCAGTCTCCAGTGTATTGCAAGTATATTTTAAAGCACCTTCTTTTTGTTTCAAATCAAATAAACTTTCATAATCTAAAACTACAAAATCCTTATAGTTATTATTATTTTTTTTTAAGAAAGGGAGTTGATCGGTGAGTTCTCTTTTAGAGGCAAAAGGAAATGGTTTTTTATCTAATGGCGCTTTCCAATTCAGTATAGGCTCACTTTTGCCATTACCATCAAAATCTTTGACAAAAAGACTTAGTGGTGAAGAAAAGCTAGCTTGAAATTTACTATTGGTTCCCCAGTTGCCTACTACAAAATCAATATCCCCATCTCCATCTAGGTCATCCGCTTCTATTCTAGTCCACCATCCATTAGATTGAGCTAAGGTCTCGAAAGGGTTCAATTGCCCACTCTCATTTTTAAAAATTGTAATACCCATCCATTCACCCACAATAATCAAATCCTTATCACCATCCTTATCATAGTCGCTCCAAATTGCATCTGTTACCATGCCAATATTACCCAATTCGGCACTTGAAATATCCGCCCATGTTCCTTTGTCATTTCTAAACAAATAACTCCTCGGCGATAATCCATAATTACCCGGAACAGCTCTTGCACCCAAGAAAAAATCAGGGTCGCCATCGCCTTCTATATCCGAAACTTCAATAGTTGAAAAATTCCCGATTGCAGGTGGTATGATATTGGGATTTGCACTGAAATTTCCTTTTCCATCGTTTTCGTATAATCTAACAATAAAATTAATTTTATCAACATCCACTTGATTGCCACCAGAACCAATCAATAAATCCAAATCGCCGTCCATATCATAATCTAAAAATGCCCCACAAGTACTTTCAAAGGCTTTGTCATTTAAAAAAACAGAATTATTGCCTTCCGAAAAAGTTGAATTTTGATTCTGAATAAATAACCTATCAGGACTATTCGAAGCTCCTAGGAGCATAAAATCACTTAAACCATCCCCATTACAATCACCCACCACCAACCGTGGACTTTCAGTAGATAACATTCTATGCATCAACAATTCTACATTAAAGTCATTATAATTGTTTTCTACATGACGAGCTGAAAAGGGCAAGTCAGAACTATTAGAATTTTCATACCAAGCATCTTTTTCATAGCTTTCTGGAGAAGAAGGTTTTACAGCGTCTTTATATTTTAAAACTAGCGTTTGATTTGCTTTTACATTTTCCATAACTTGCACTTTCCCATCGGGCCAAACAACCTCTAAATTATCAACTTCATTCATTTTCCTTAAACCAAAAACCAAATTTGGCTCTATACAACTTTGAAAGCCCCTATTTGTGAAATTCTCTTTAACTTGTAAACCTTCTTTGGTTTTCAATTTTACTTTGGCTCCAATACCAAATGAATTTTTATTATCTCCTTCAAAGCTGATTTTTAAAAAATTATTATATGAATTATTTCTAAATACAGAGCATTTTTGATTTACATTATTTAGAAGTAAATCTAAATCACCGTCACCGTCTAAATCTACATAAACTGAGCCATTGGAAAATGTCTTTTCTCCTAAGCCAATGACTTCGGTCTCATTACTGAACTTATAATCTCCCTTATTTACGAAAGCCCAATTGTTTAAAGGAGAGCTAGGTAATTTTTCGGAGTATTTGGTAAAATCAAAATCTGCATCTGAAATTTTCGAAGAAAGCCTTTCATTTTCCGAGAAATCTCGAAAATCTCCATCCATAATATCTTTGAATATGCCATTAGAAACAAAAATATCATTGGTGCCATTGTTTTCAAAATCAAAAATTAATGCCCCCCAACTCCAATCGGTAGCCGCCACTCCAGCAAAATTCCCAATTTCTTGAAAATACCCTTTCCCATTATTTAATTGAAGGCAATTTTGAATAAATTGATAATGGTAATTGGCTCTATATTTAAAATCCTCTAAATGATAAGGATCAAAAACAATGGTTCTCTTTATTCTGTCATTGTCTGCTGGTAGCATATCCGTAGTAAAAATATCTAGAAATCCGTCGCCATTGATATCAGCAATGTCTGCACCCATGCTAGATACCGAAGTATAATCGAGTCTATTAACAAGGTCTTCTTTAAATTTACCATTTCCTTGGTTAAGATATAAATAATCCCTCTCAAAAAAATCATTTGATATATACAAATCAGGAAGATTATCGCCATTTACATCTCCAGTGGCTACGCCCAAACCAAAACCAATGGCACTAGAATAAATTCCTGCATCTACCGTTACATCTGTAAAAACTGTTAGACCTTTTTCGCTTAAATCATTCCGCATTAACTTGTCTCCCCCCAAAGCATCAGGAATGTTTCTCATGCTAGTATAAAGTTCTATCTTGGAAGGGTTTTTAAAACTATTGTTCAAAATGTAACAGTCGAGATCACCATCAGCGTCATAGTCAAAAAACGCAGCATGTGTGCTGTAGCCTTGATTGTTGAGATTATACTCTTTAGCTTTTTCCGTAAATGTTAGGTCACCATTATTAATAAAAAGCTCATTTTCTTTGTTATCTCCTGAGATGTCACCTGAATTGCATACATAAATATCCAAAAAACCATCAGCATTAATATCTACCAATGTAACTCCGGTACTCCATGCTTTTGTGCCTCCAACTCCAGCTTTTTCAGTAATATCTTCGAACTCGAAATTGCCTTTGTTTAGATAAAGTTTGTTTTTATTCTGATTTGAAGTAAAATACACATCAGGTAGACCGTCATTGTTTATGTCTCCTACACCTACTCCACCACCATTATAGAAGTTGCGATAAGTAAAAATATTAAACTCTTTGGTTTCTTTTACGATATTTTCAAAGTCTAGTCCGCTATCCTCTACTTTCTCAAAAACTTGATTATTAGAATTTTCCTTCTTTTTACATGAATTGAGATAAAGTAAACTAGCAGATAAAAAAAATATAAAATAACGCATGAATTCGACGGGTTAAATTTGAAATTAATCTAATTCAAAAATACTTGAAAAATATCAAAAGATTAAGTTTATAATTTTTAAAAATTGATTAGACTTTTGATATCAACAATATACCTATTTTTGAGCTCATTTTAAGTCCTTTCTCAAGAAGCATGGACTGTTGTTTTGCCTAATATTGGAACTTTTTCTTCACCACGGCTCTCTGACCTTAATCGCGATGGCACTAAAGACATCATTTTAGGAGGTGTAGGTTGGAGTTTCAAAAATGTGACACAGCAATGTTTGCCCTAGATGGCAAAAACGGCCAATTGTTATGGAATTTAGGTGACATTGATCAGATATTTGGCTCGGCGGCGTTGTTTGACATTACAAATGACGGAGTAGCGGATGTATTATAAAATGGTAGATCGTCGGAACTGAAGGCCATAGACGGTGCCAAAGGAATGGAAATTTGGCATTTCGACACTACTTTTTACTCTGCTAGCAAGACAAAAATTGGTTTAACTTCTATAACCCGCAGTTTATTCATGACTTAGATAAGGACGGACACAATGATATTTTGATTGCTAATGGGGGTGACATTTGGGTGGCTCCACACAATCCCAATCGGGGGAAAGGGAGAATTGTGATAATTTCTTCATAAACCGGAAAACTATTGGCTTAGGCTGATATGCCCGACGATTGCGAAATTTACATGTCAGTTTCAGTAAATTTTAACAAAACTGAACCCGTGAAATCCAAAATAACATTTGGAACAGGTGGAGAGACAATTATAAGGAACTTATATGTTGGAAACATAGACATGGTTTTAAGAAATAAACTTTCTGAAGCAAATTTACTCGACGAAAGCCTTTGTAAAGGTTTTATTAGTACTCCGGCCTGGGTGGATCTCAACGATGATGTAGTGAAGGATATAGTGGCTACCTCAGTGGATGGAAGAATATTAGCTTACGATGGAATGACTTTTCAAAAATTATGGCAATGCAAATTGGAAGATACTGAAGCAAATAGCTCTTTGGCTATAGGCAAATTTAATAAGGACAACACCCCTGATTTTTTGTAAGTTTTGCCCTAGGAATTTGGCCAGATTTAAGCTGGACCAAACAAGCTATGATTAATGGCAAATCAGGCAAAATAGAATATCTAGACTCATTGGGGTACTATTAGACATCTAGCCCCGTGGTGGCAGACATTACCGATCACGGCATAGGGGAGGTTTTGCTAAGTGTTGATTATCATATTGTTAATAATTCAAGCAACAAAGAATTTTATACCCCTTTGTATGCTATTGATTTTACTCAAAATGAGGCTTTACCCATTATAGAAGGACTTTCTGGGCATAATGTTTCATCTACACCGTGGATAGGAGACATGGATAATGACGGCATGCTAGATATAGTTTTCTGTCATGGAGTAAACTCCTTGAAAACCTATACTTTTGACGGCCTTAGAATCAATAGACTCAAAACAACGATTCCGATAAATGGAAAAATAAAATGGGGAACTATATGGGAAGTAATTATGATGGGGTATTTGAAAAATAAACTACTTGTTCGCTTTTTCGAAAACCGAATTTCCCTTAGAATTCATATAAGCACCCCAAACAACAGGTTTCTGCATTTTTATTCCTGATGAAATCCGTTTGATTTGCATTCCTAAAAACAATAGTAAGTCTGGTCCTGCACTATAGTATTGACAATACACAATATCTAAATAATTGTCTCCATCTATATCGCCAATCCATGGCGTGGAGAAAATATTCTTAAATTTTGGAGTTTCATCAATGGTATTCACCTCTTTTTTTACAAAATCTATTGAAATAAGTTTGTTTTTTATTTGAAGTTTTGCAGTACTCACAAATCCTCGCTCACAGTCGTACTCATTTATGCTCAAAATTGCATCATCCATGCCATCAGCATTAATATCATAAATTACCGGTGAGGAAAAGCCAGTACAACCTAAATAATTCTGATAAGCTACTTCTCCTGTTTTACCATTAATCATTACCTGCACGGATCCTTTGCTTTCGGGCCAAACTCCCTTGGAAGTAAATGTAAAAAAGTCAGGAATACTGTCGTCGGTAAAATATCCGACCGAAAGGGCATTGCTACTTTCGGTGTTAGGTATTGTTTTCTCCCATATCGTTTTCCAAATCTTACCATCGATAGCAGAAATTTTGCTGCCATGCGAAATAGCTATTACATCTAAAAATCCATCTAAATTGATATCCACGGCCGCTGGAGGTGCTATGTAACCATGATTTTTCTCCGTAACCAATACTTTTGATTTATCAATATTACCATTTTTTAAATCTTTCAGTGTGGTAACATAAAGATTCCCATCCAGGGTTTCGCCGCCAGTACCAAAAACAACATATTCGCTTCCGTCGGGCTGAACAAAATATAATGGTGGCGTGTAAGATTCTCCTCCGTCAGGGGTTTCAGCGGCCGAAATCACGCTGCCATTTTTACTGTTCAAAATCATTAAGACCCCAGGCAATCTTCCATATTCGGTATTCGGTAAAGCTTTTGGATTGCCCCCGTTCTGAACCAACAAGTCGGGCATTTTATCACCATTTTGGTCTGGAATAACTACAGTATTTTGGAAATTACCAAGCGTACTCTTGAGTATCGGATCTTTTTCATACGTATAAGTCCACTCCCAAATCAATTTACCATTTTTTCCATTAAGAGCTACCAAAATATTGGATCTACCGCCAATCACAACGTCGTTTGTACCGTCCGAATCAATATCTATAAAAGTAGCTGAGCCATAAATCTGGTCTTTAGAAGCATGAGTCCACAAGGTTTTCCCTGTTTTTCCATCAAATGCAAAAACTGCGAAATCAGACTCTTGATATTCGTTTTTACCGCCACCCATCACAAAATCCAAAACACCATCATTGTTTAAATCAACTGACCTTGGGGAGGATTGCGAACCAATAACTGGATAGCTTTGATTCCATACCAACTCCGCTTTTTTCTGAGAACATGCTTGGAAAAGCACGAGTACAATAAGAGTATATTTTAAATACATTCGAAAAGAGTTTTACAAAATGTCCAATAATGAAAATGAATAAGAAAAAAATTAGAAGAGAACGACTTCTAGGTAATATTTGAAAACCGATTTAACTTTACACATAGTGGTTTATTTACGTCTTGTTTTTTCTTGCGACCACCACCTGCTTTTCTAATATTGAAATCTGTAATAGCAACATCTGAGGAAGCAAGTTCTAAAAATCCCTTATCAATCCTTAGTACGGCTGACCTTAGCTAATTTTGCAATTTTTTGCTTGCCGCCCCTGCCCAAACTTTTTGCTTCTGAAGCTAAATAAAGTCGGCCAAGTCTTTCGTCTAGTTTTGGCAAAAACGAGCTGATTTTTTCAGCTAATAAGTCATCTGAAAGCATGGTGTTTTTTTTCAAATGTACAGATTATTTTTTAACAATCACTTAGGTGCAGGATTGGAAAAGTGCCAAGCAATAGTTGTTACCCCTCCGCGTTCATAAGTATCCACAACATTTTTTTGAAGCATGGCTTTAGTTTTTTCAATAGCCCATACAGGTCTATCCGAAAGTCCACTAAAATCAATTCCAATTACCGCAGGGTGCGAACCCGTAACTGTTTTCACATCCGAGCGGTCAACATCACCTCTCCAACCGTGTCCGTATTTAGTTGCATGTTGATGCCCAAATAGGAGTTGCTTTTTTGCAATCTTATCGAGGTTTTTATATAGTGCTTTTGTTTCTTTGGTAGCCTTTTTATCTATTTGACCGAAAGAAATCTGTACAAAAACACAAAAAACAATATTTATAATCAAACGCCAGAAAAAAATATTTTTCATTTTAAGAGAGTTGAATAGTTTTTCTTACAAAAAATAATTTTGAGGTGAGCAACTAAGGATCTGATACAAAATAACCTTTACATTTTGTCTCTTTACTTTTGTCTTTTTTCTTCGTTAAAAAATCATTGAATAGCTATACTATTTAAAGATTTTTTGCCCTGAAAAATAACAAAATAAATTCGTCAATTCTGTAAACTTTATTTCTTAACAGATCCTAAGGTTTAAAAACATCAGTACATACTTTATCGTACCAAACGTAATATTATGACAATTTTTCCTAAAAAATTAACACTATTGCATCTAAAGCTAGTATTATTTTAGTAAATTATCCTAAAACCAAATCATTTAAAATCAACCCTAGATAGAAAAATATTGAGAATTGAATTAATAAAATAATAACTTTAAAACCTCTGAAAAAAAATGTTTCATATTTGCATTTTTTCTCCCAAAAACGTCAAAAAAATAAAGAAAAGTTCTATTTTTGAAAATTAATACAAACTCGTTTTAGATCAAATGAAATATCTTTTTACACTTTCGTTGTTCGCTTTATTGATTTCTTGCAAAAACAAAAACCAGCTTTTTGAAAAATTGAATTCCAGAGATACCAACATAGATTTCATAAATCAAATCACCGAAAATGAAATAGACAACGTGCTGAACTACGAATATTTCTATAACGGTGGTGGTGTGGCTTCGGCAGATTTCAACAACGATGGACTTCAGGATTTATATTTTACCGCCAATCAAGGAACTGACAATATTTATATTAACAAAGGCGAGTTAAGATTTGAGGAAATTACCGAAAAATGTGGTATAAAATATAATGGCGAATGGAAAACTGGCGTAAGCGTAGTGGACATCAACAACGATGGATGGCAAGATATTTATGTATCGGTTTCCGCCAATGTCGACAATCCCAATCTTAGACCCAACAAACTGTATATCAACAATAAAGACCTGACTTTTACCGATAAAGCTACTGAATATGGATTGGACTTGAAAAGTTACAGCACACAAGCGGCATTTTTTGATTATGACAAAGACGGCGACTTAGATGTCTATATTCTTAACCACAATGTCAAGGATTTTAAGAGATTCGATGTGCAAGCGGTGCATTTTATGAGGGATTCCTTGGCTGGTGACAAACTCATGCAAAACAACAATGGCAAATTTGTAGATGTGAGTATTGTCGCTGGCATCAAAGGCAATCCGATTGGCTTTGGATTAGGTATTCATACGGCAGACATAAACAACGATGGTTGGACAGATATTTATGTTTCCAACGATTATCTCGAAGAAGATTATTTGTACATTAACAATAGAAACGGCACTTTCACTGACGAATTAAAGTCAAAAACTAACCATACAAGTTATTTCTCTATGGGAAATGAAATAGCCGACATCAATAATGACCTATTGCCCGACATTATGACTACAGACATGCTTCCTGAGGACAATAAAAGGCAGAAATTACTCTTTGGCCCTGAAAAATACGAAGCCTACTTATCGATGCTCAAAAACGGCATTCATCCCTCGTTTATGCGAAATATGTTGCAGCTCAACAACGGCGACGGCACATTTAGTGAAATAGGCCAACTGGCTGGAATCTCAAACACAGATTGGTCATGGTCGGTGCTTTTTGCGGATTACGACAACGATGGCTACAAAGATGTTTTTGTGTCCAATGGCTATTTGAGAGATTACACCAACATGGATTTTATGAAATATTATGCAGATGAAGGTCAACAGGCGGGCGTAAGTATTATGGATGTGATAAAAAAAATGCCGTCAACCAAAATACCAAACTATATATTTAAAAACAATAAAGACCTGACTTTCAGTAATAAACAAAAAGATTGGGGGTTTGAAGATGCTATGATTTCCAATGGGACTATCTCCGTTGATTTAGACAACGACGGAGACTTAGAAATAGTAACCAATAACCTCAACGAA
Source organism: Cytophagaceae bacterium (assembly GCA_031420365.1). Taxonomy (GTDB): domain Bacteria; phylum Bacteroidota; class Bacteroidia; order Cytophagales; family Spirosomataceae; genus Leadbetterella. Next base: position 5,846 of record JANOMP010000246.1, on the reverse strand, counting down.
GAATCATCAATCTACAAAAACCTTAGTACTGAAAATAAGATTGGCAATTATGTAAGTATCAGTTGTACAGACACCAGAAAAAATGGAGCGAAATTTTATGCTTTTGGACAAAATTTAAAACAATATCAGGAATTTACGCCTATTCATGGATACCAAAGTAGCACGCACGCAAATTTAATTTTCGGGCTTGGTAATTTATCCAAAATAGACAGTTTGATAATAGTTTGGCCAGATGGAAAAATACAAAAACAGACTGATATATCAGCTAATCAAACTCTGAAGCTGAATTATGCTCCAAACGCTGTGACCTTCGAAAATCCCTCTTTATCAAACTATTTTACCGAAACAATAGCATTGAGTTTTACACACAATCAAATGCCCTTGAATGATTTTTCAAGGCAAATTTTGTTACCCCATATGTATTCGTACCAAGGCCCGAAAGTTACCAAAGGCGATGTAAACGGAGATGGACTTGAAGATATTTTTGTTGGCAATGGCAAAGGTTTTCCTTCTGAATTGTTCATTCAACTAGCCCATGGAACCTTTGAAAAAAAGGAGCAAGCGGATTTTAAAAAAGACGAACTCTGCACCGATACTGACGCCATTTTTATTGATATCGAAAAAGATGGAGACTTGGATTTGATTGTGAGCAGCGGTGGATTTGAATATCTTCCGAATGATTTGATGCTTCAAAACCGTGTGTATGTCAATGACGGAAAAGGTAACTTTTCCAAATCTTTTGATGCTCTTGTGGATACTCCTTTTGCCGATTCTTGCCTTGAAGCCCTCGATTTCGACAAAGATGGTGATCTCGACTTAGTGGTGGGTGGCTCTGTAGTGCCTTGGAATTTCCCTATTTCGAATCCAAGCAGACTTTACAGAAACGATGGTGGAAAATTCTCAAAAGTAGAAGACCCCATTTTTAGCGATTTGGGAATTGTTACCGACATAAAACACATCGATTTTAACAAAGATGGCTGGCCAGATTTGGTGATTGTGGGAGAATGGACGGGCATTCAAATTCTCCAAAACAATAATGGGATTTTCTCTAAACTAGACAATGAAATTTCTAAAATGATAGGTTTTTGGTCGAGTATTGAAGCCTTAGACATCGACAAAGACGGAGATGAAGACCTAATTGTAGGCAATCAAGGCCTTAATTCTCAACTAAAAGCCAGCAACGCCGAGCCAGTAAGTCTTTTTTATCAAGATTTTGATGATAACGGCAAAATAGACCCCATTTTGGCCTATTACACACAAGGGAAAAACTACCCAGCCTACAGTCGTGACGAAATATCAGACCAAATAGTGAACCTCAAAAAAAAATATATAACCTACGAAGCATATTCTACAGCCACTGTGGATGAAGTTTTGGCAGATTTTAAACAGAAAGACATCAAAAGACTAAAGATAAATACCTTAGCATCTACCATTCTTGAAAATGACAATGGAATTTTTAAGATTAAGAAACTGCCAATTCAAGCTCAATTTTCACCCGTTTATGCTATAGTATGTACTGACATCGACAGCGATGGATTTCAGGATTTGATTTTAGGTGGAAACCAGTCAAAAGGAAGAGTCAGGTTAGGAAATATTGATGCCAACTACGTTCAAATATTTCTGAATGACAAAAAAGGAAATTTCGCTTACCATTCTAGCTTAGGCATTAAAGGCGATGTTAGAGGTTTAGTAGTCATAAAAGATCAACTTTTAGTTGGTATTAATTCGGGAAAGATGAGAAGTTTTCAATTCAAGAATTCTAGAAAAGTGATATTATGAAATGGTATTTATGACGTAGATATAAATAAACACAAGTATCAGATTAAATTTAAGTAACTTAATTTCAGCAACTTAATATAATTTTATTATTATTTTAGGATTTACAGGATTTAGAGTGGAGAAATATTATTAAATAAAACCTTTTAGAAAACAAATCACTGATTATTCCATTAATCACAAAAACGTCCGTATGAAAATTTTTAAGCAAGTTAAATTGTTAATAGCTAGATAATTAATTTAAAAATTCATGGCGGACGGCCAGTCAGGATTTTTTTTTGTGAGTGTTTTTGGCTGAGCTGGCATTCCAGTTGGCCCGACATTCGGCTTTTTTTGACTGGGCCGGCAACCCGGAAAAGTAAGGCTAACAACAAATTCAGTAAACAGCAATCATTAATTAATTTTATAAAATTAAGTGTTTCACTCTAAATCCTGTAAATCCCATTATTTTAATGAAACAATGCCAAGAAAATTTTTGGAAAATCAGTTTCAAAACGCATTTCTTCCCCTGAAAAGGGATGTTTAAAAGCTAATACCCAAGCATGCAATCCGAGTCTTTTTATTGGATTGGTGCTAGCTCCATATTTTTCATCGCCAACAACGGAATGACCCAAGTCTTGCATGTGAACTCTAATCTGGTTTTTGCGACCTGTTTCTAAATTAACTTTTAGCAAGCTGTTGCTTTTGCTTGTTTTCAATGTTTCAAAATGAGTAATTGCTTTTTGGCCAATTTCAGAGTTCTGACTGGAATAAACTATTAAAGCTTTGCTTTCCACCAAATACGAAACTATTGTACCTATAGGTTTATCTATTTTGCCTTCTATTACTGCTAAATAAGTGCGTTCCAAAATATTTTCGTTCCAGGATTCTTGAAGGATTTTCTGTATTTTTTCGCTTTTTGCATACATCATAATTCCCGAGGTTTCTTTGTCGAGACGATGTACTACAAAAATACGATTGGCAGGGTCTTGTTTTTTTAAATAGTCACTTAAAACGCTATATGCTGTATTCTCCTTTTGCTTTTCAGTAGCTATCGAAAGCACTCCGGCTTCTTTTTCAATAACAACTAAATATTCGTCTTCGAAAATAATATTTAGCCCTCTTAATTTGAGTTGTTCTGGCTTCTTTTCCCAACGAATCTCCACCGTTTGCCCTATTTTTAAAGGATGATTAAATTGACTTGAGGCTTCTCCATCCACATAAAAATGTTTATCTCGTAATAAAGTTTTTAAATCATGTCGACTTTTCTGAGGCATTTTGAGAATAATAAATTTTAAAAGTTCCTCCTCGGATTCTACTTTAAAATACAAATTAGCAGTTTTTCCTTTTTTGGGTTGTTGGAATAGATGCTTTTGAGTTTTTGTTTGCCTCATATTTGCTTTTTTTATCAAAGGTAGGTTTAAAATTGGCTTATTTAAAATGTGAATTTATACTATGGGGGGAATAGAGAATCAGTATTCTTTTAGATTCAAAATAGGTTCATTGATCCTAACCAAATTAAAAAAACTATAATTCTTCCAGAATACCTAAAATCACTTTAATCGCATTTTCAGCAGCTGGTTTTAAAAAGGTTTGAAAATCTAAATGAGCAGAGTTGTTTGCATTATCAGAGCAACTTCTTATGATTAAGAAAGGAATATTTCTTTGATAACATATTTGTCCCAATGAAGCACCTTCCATTTCTACGGCTAAGGCTTGAAAGTTTTCATATAACCAATTCGCCTTTATTGGATTGTTAACAAAGGTGTCACCAGTGGCAATAATGCCAGTAAATACTTTAGGATTTCTGCTTCCTACGGCTAAAAATGAGATTTTCCGCACACAAGATTTTGCCAAATTTAGTAAAACTGAATCTGTTTTGAAAAGTAAAGGATTATCGTTTTGGCCATTTATGTTTCTGGTAGCTCGAACCTCATATTCGTTTGCCATATCTCGAGCATAATCATGGTGAAATACGGCTTCCGCAACTATCAAGTCTCCAGGGTAAGAATTAGGGTGTAGCCCACCAGCTACTCCTGTAAACAACACACTTTTAATCTTAAATTTTTCTAATAAAATAGTTGTTGAATATGCCGCATTAACTTTTCCAATGCCGCTTTTCATTATAACCACAGATTGTCCTTTTAGATAACCTGTGTAAAAAGTCAAGTCTTTATATTTAATAATATGCTTCTTTTTCAAGGCTTCTGTTAAAAGCCTTATTTCCTCCGACATAGCTCCAATAATAGCGATACGTTGGGCATAAGAACAAAAAGATATACATGATAAGCAGACAATTAGACTGATTTTCTTCAAATACATAAAGCGATGATTGATAAAATGTTAATGATAAATAGTGCTGGGGAAACTTCCTTTATTTTACCTAATAAAATTTTAAGAATAGTCCAGCTTAATAACCCAAAAATTATTCCTTGGGTAATACTAAAAGTGAATGGAATTAGAACCATTGCTAAAAAACAGGGTATCCCAATTGCCTTATCAGTCCAGTCAATTTTTTTGATTGGAGTTAACATGAAAAATGCTTTCATCCCCATTCCAGAAGCCACAATAATAGGATTTTTGGCGTAAATTCCCATCATCAAACTTCCGAAGAAACAGACTAAAATGGTAGAGGTAAGAGCCGCATTAAAAGGCATTCCGGTTATAGAAAGAATTGCTGGGTTTACAACCACAATATATATAGTGGCTAAAAATGAAGAAATTCCGGCAAGCATCTCCGTTTTTGTAAAGTTTTCTTTCACATTTTTTTAGTTTTTCATATATTTAATTGTAGCATTTACAAAATCGATGGGTCCAGTTTTGGTATGTTCAAAAAACAAATCGGGCTCTATCATTTCTACTTCCATAAGAAGAAATTCATTTTCAATTAACAAGCCATCAACTCTGGCATAAAGTGTTTTTTTGCCCGCTAAGGATCTGACACAAAATAACCTTTACATTTTGTCTCTTTCTTTTGCCTTTTTTCTGCGTTAAAAAATCATTGAATAGCTATACTATTTAAAGATTTTTTGCCTTGAAAAATAACAAAATAAATTCGTCAATTCTGTAAACCTTATTTCATAACAGATCCTAAATGTATTATACTTTTAGCTTTATCTATTAAATCTACGTCAGGCTCAAAATGATTATAAGTGGCTCCAAATTGTTTTTGAACTCTAAAGTCGCCTTTTTTAGGTATTTTTTGAATGCAATAGGAGTATTCTCCACCAAAAAAAATCAAAGAGAGTTCACCATTATCAATAATTTGAGAAATAAAAGGTTGAACTAAACAGTCTCCTTGCCCAATTTTTTTATCTAAAATCTCTTGTGTAAGAAGTTTTGTTTCAAAAACTTCTGTTTTAAAAGAACCTCCAGAAACCACTGGTTTTAATACTACTTTTTGTGTTCCTTTCATATCTTCAATCAGAATTTTTTGGGAAGAAAACCAAGTTGGAATAATTGAAATTCCTTTTTGTTGAAGAGACTTTAAATAAATCTTGTGGGTATTATTAATAATTACTTCTGGAGAATTAAAATTAAAGTTTTAGAATTTTTAAATGAAGATATCCAAGTCAAAAATTCTTGGAGTTTTAAAAAATAATCCCATGTACTTCTAATAATAACAGCATCATATTTAAACCAATCTACATTTTCATCATCCCAAATTTCATCACCAACTTCAAATCCATTTAAAGTAAAAATAGGAATCAATAATTTGTCATTGTCACTAAGGTTTTGGAGTTCTGAATGGGTAGCAAAAGCAATTTTGGGCACAAAAATAAAGTAACTTTTAAACAAAGATATTATTAAAGGTAGGGCATTAGGTACTTAAATTAATCTTAAGATGAATATTCAAAATAAATTTATAATGAAATATTTACTAGCTGAATAATAAAACTCACAAAATTTATTAACATAATATCTTAATAATTAGAGAATTATGATAAAAATTAAAATGTTTGAATTGATTATTTTTGTATTTTTCTTAAAAATATATTTTTGATATTAAAAAAGAATAGGCTGGAAATCACGATTTTTTTTATAAAGTTGAATAGAAAATTGAATATCAATTTTTTTGTGTTTTAGATTTT
>JANOMP010000245.1:0-1037 GCA_031420365.1 Cytophagaceae bacterium | reverse complement strand
AGCAAACAATAAAAGTGCAATCATATCGCACGTTAAATTGTCTAATTCTTTTTCTTTAATTAATCCTACTCCGTCAATGAATAGCTTTTTGCTGTTTAGTCCATTTACTGGTAAAGCCTTAAACTCGTATCTGAATGTTTTTTCTTTCCATATGAAATCGAAATAGTATTTTCCACTTGCTCCCTTTCCTTTTGGAAAAATATCTTTGAAAGAGCGACCTAATCGTTGAATTGGTTCGCCACCATAGTCCGATAAAACTGCTAAATGTTTGAGGAAAAGATTAGAAGGATAATTAGCAACTTTTATTAAATCAAAAAGTTGAAATGGGTCATTTTTACTTAGAACAATAAGATGTAAAAAATCGTCTTGTGTTTTAAGAAGTAAAGGAAGAACATTTGCTAAGGCATTTTTCGTTTTTAATTCTTCAGGCCACCACATTGCAGCCTTTGTTTTAAGTTCAGTTATATTTCTATTGTATTTAGCCATTGTGAGTTTTTATGTATTTAATTTTGCCTTCGGCAACTTTTAAAATATTCAAATCTGTTTCCTCGTTTAAAATTTTATAAACTATTTGGTCGCTAAGAAATTCATCAACCAATTCTTTTTCTTCAACTTTAAAGAAGTCTGCGAACTGTTTTATTAGTTGTCGAGTAGGTTGTCTTTCGTTGCGTTCAATTTTTGCAAGAAGAGATGTGTCAAGAGCTAAACTGGCTGCAACTTCTCGCAAGGTCAAGCTATTAATTTCTCTGAGTGTCCTGAGATGTTCTCCGAAAGTTGTAAATTTTTTCACGACTGTCATTTGGTCAATTTGTGTCCAAAAATAGGCAATATTTTCTTTTGGTCAAAAGTAATCCACAAGATTTTATTCACATTGTCGTGGGTAGGAAAATTTTAGCTCTTTTGGTTGCGAAGCGGTCGCCCGTGTGATGGGGCAACCAAATGTGCTAAAATTTTCCTACCCACGACAATGTGAATAAAATCTTGTGGATTACTTTTGACCAAAAGAAAATATTGCCTATTTTTGGACACAAATTGAC
>JANOMP010000244.1:0-2757 GCA_031420365.1 Cytophagaceae bacterium | reverse complement strand
TAATAATATTTATCAGTTTTTTTTTACAGTTTTTGTTATTATTTTTGATTGAGCGATGAATTTCTAATAAAAGACCCAAAATGAAACCTTACAAGGTTCCAAACTTTTAAAATCATAACCATGTCTAACACAAATTTAGATGAAGAAATATACCGATATCGGCATGACCACAAAATGAGCCAAGCTGAGTTGGCACAACAATTGGGCGTTTCACAAGCCACAGTAGCGTCTTGGGAGAAAGGCTCTTGCCTACCCCACGGCGAAAAAAGGGAGTCTCTACTGAAATTACTTTCTAAAAAGGAAGATAAAGAGGTGGAAGACCCAAGTATTTTAAAACAAATTATTGCTTACCAAACGACTATCATAGAGCTTTTGAAAGAAAAGCTAAAGATTGTTGGTGGAATAGAGTAATTGATATTTTCTGGAAGAAAAGCAATAGATTTTTAAAGTGATAATATTCTAGTTAAACAACAAGGCTGGATTTATTCTTGTCAAAAGGCTTTTGGGCATTCCAGCAGTACTTAATCTTCAGAATCTAAGAACGAGTGACACATGGTCTTCCGACCAAAAAACACAAATACCATTACCATAATTCGACATCAATGTCATATCCAGATTTCTTTAATGGAAATAAAATTGAATTTGAAGACAATATAACAGGAATTAAACTTTCTTTTTGCAAATAATTACACTCACAGGAGAGGAGTACTGGTAATCTGAGGTTTTAGAAACAATACCAGCTCGATAATCAAAACTTCGAGATTAGGAACTATATTATAATTCTACTTAAGAAGTTTTATCATTTCTTTTTCAAAAAGAACTGAAGATGGTGATTCAGCTGAAATTGAAACTATCAAACCATTCTTATCAATTAATGTTCCTTTTGGAATAAAGGGCTCGGTTAACAATTTAGATAGAATTGTATTAGGATTTATTAAAAAATGCTTACTTCCAACTGGGTATTTCCAACTTTTTATACTGTTTTTCCACTTATTTTCATCAATATCTTTTGATATGTAAATAACTTGTAGATTATCCCTGTATTTGTCTTGGAAAAAACTTATTTTATTTATGTTAAGTTTACATCCTGCACACCAAGAAGCCCAGAAATCAATATAAACTACTTTATTTATGTTTAGTTTTACTATTTCACCCCAGGTTACAATTTCTCCAGAAAAAGATTCAAGCCTAGTGTTTAGTAGAGTTGAATCTGTTTTAACAAGATTTAATTTATCTGTTGAATATATAACTTTATTAAGATATTTTTGATTTTTGCAATACTTAGAAAATAGTTTAATGTTGTTCATATAAAACGTTATATTTTCACTTTTTTCAAGCATTACATTTGTAAGTCCTAGATTTAAAGCTTCACCTTTTAGATTTTTAATGGCAAAATTAAGTTTTGCTATAGGTTTAATATGTTCAGGAGTTTCTCTTGTTAGAAAATTAAGATAATTGGGAATTATATCTTTCAATAAATAACCATATATTGATATTTTAGTACTATCATAAGAATTTATATGCGAAATCCCATTTTCAATTTGTTTAAAAACTTTTTCTGGCTCAGTAGGTGAAATCCCTGGTTTACTAAAACAAGGATTATATGGGACTAGGAGGAAATTTAATTTTAGTAATTCGAAAATTTCTTGAAAAATTTTATATTGTTCAACGCTAATTTGATTTTTAAACGAATTCAAAATTTTAATTCTTGAATTATAATTTTGATTCATATTATACAGTGCTAAAGCGTAGTCTTCAGAAAAATTTATTCTATTACCTTCATGTTTATCAAGAATTGATAATTTTTCTTTTTCAAGCAATTCCATTAAGACTAAAGTTTTTGGATTTTTCTTTGATTCAATATTTAACTCATTTGAAGAATTAACTTTAATTAGAATTGTGTCGTTTGAGAATTTGATAAAAACTTTCAATTTCGCAGATTTCTCATCTAAAAAATATAACATACGAGTTTTACTATCATCAACAAATATTAAATTTTTATAAGTATCACCTTTTAGCCATGATACATTATTAAATTCATCAACATAGGTTAAGTAAACTTGTTTTTCAAGTATAATTGTTCCATTATTCTTTTGACAAAAGCAATTATATGCAATTAAAACAAATATATAAATAATACTTTTCATAATTTTTAATTTAGTATTTTGATTTAGTAGCCAATTATTAGTTGGCTACTATGTGAACTATGGTTAAGGCGTATCACAAGTTATATTATACCCACTATACCCACCAGATGCCACTAAGTTGTCTCCATATGCAACAGCTTGAGCCTGAGTACCTCCATAAAGTACTGTTGTGTTGCCACAAGTACCACTCGTTGAGTCCAAAACAATGCGACACATTCCTCCTTTAATTCCAATCATTTGACTCCGATTCAGAATTTCATTTCCAAAGTTCGCTAACATTTTTTTCATTTTGTTTAAAATTTAATTGTTTAAAAATATATTAAATTGACTTGCAAATCCATAATTTAGGTATTCCATCAATATTAATGAAATAATGACAATTCTGCTGGTTACCTATTCCAATGCACTGCCTTGTGTTATAGGCACATTGAACTGCTTTAAGAATTTTGTGAAGGTATCTAGAAAATTATTTTTCAAGGTGTTTAGTGTCAATTGTTTGCTTTTTTTCTTAATTCAGTAAAAATGCGATTCTATATTCAGGTTAAGATTCTTTGTATATTCAAAGCCTTATTACAAGGACAAAGATGTCAATCAAAATTTGCCTTTCCTA
>JANOMP010000243.1:0-13597 GCA_031420365.1 Cytophagaceae bacterium | reverse complement strand
AGCATAAACTATAGGAACAAAATGACCCAAGAATGACGGAAAATGGCAACATTTTAGATTCTTATCCTCGTTTTGGAGCAATGCGACCATTTGATGGCTTAAAAAACAAGAAAAATATAATCCAAAATATATGAAGAGTTGAATAGTGATAAAAAGAAAACATTTGCCTTTAATTAGTTAACAAAAAGGTATTGATTAATCTCCAAATAAATTCAAAGGTCGATAGACTGGTAAAATCTAAAGACAAACATAATGTTGGAGATGCATTTAGAAATAGATCTAAATTAACTATATTTAGCGGTAATAAACTTTTTTTCAATGCGCAAGAAGATATTAGTATGGTTGTCTATTATTGGAGCAACAATTTTTGCTTCGGGTTATATTTTATCCCCTAAAGAAGTAAAACGCCCCTTGGATGTTTGGGCATTTAGATCCGTTTTAGATCTTCGGGCTCGAATGTTGACTGTTGCATTAGATTCTGAATGTTATATCGCATACGATTTAGCCCATTGCAATTTATATAAAGCATGGAAAGGCGGTGTTTCTCTAGAAGGTGCCGCTTACACCGATAAAAAAGACATTCAGCCAAGTTCATGGGGAACAGCCTATTTTTTGGACACTTTACATAACCAGAAATGGGAGGTGAAAATGCATGGAAATAGCATTTTTTCAAAAGCCCTTTATCAAGGATATGTTTTAAAAAATAATAAAATTAGCCTTAAATATGCCTTAATTTTAACTAATCAAGATACCGTAAAAGTAGAGGAAAGTCCAGAAGTTTTTCACAACCAAGATAAAATAGGTCTTGAGCGACAGTTTACTACATCCAATGTACCCTTAGAAACACAAGTTTTTCTAACATTGCCAGATACATCTTTTACATTGAAACCAAATGACATTACGGCATTTAAAGTTTATTATAAATCCCTTCCACAACAATTCCCAATCAAATCGAAATTGTCAAATATTCATGAAGGAAAAGCCTTAATGAATAAAAGCGATTGTTTTACCTGCCATCAATTAGATACTGATGAAGTAGGCCCTTCGTTTCAAAAAATTGCCCAAAAATATGGGAATACTAAGGAGTCAAAACAAAATTTGGCTATTAAAATAAAAAAGGGGAGTACGGGTTCTTGGGGCAATGGAATGATGAATCCACATCCTGCTTTTTCTGAAAATGACCTCAACCAAATGGTCAATTACATTTTTACATTGAAACCCAAAGAAGCTGATGGTGCTAAAAGTTTAAATAATAATACGATACTAAAGCCTTCTCTTCCAAATAGTCCTGGCTTTGGGGCACCTCTCGAAGGAGTGCACCCAAGTTTTGATTTAATTTCATTACATACTTCCTCTTTCAAGCCAAAAGTTGGTGGATTAGCCTTTTTGCCAGATGGGCGTTTATTGGTCACCACTTGGGATAAAATAGGTGGCGTGTATATTCTAGATGGTTTATCAACCGGCGATTCCATTAAAATTAAAGTCAAACAGATAGCCTCGGGTTTGGCAGAACCCTTGGGTATTGAAGTCGTTAATGGCGAAATTTATGTTTTACAAAAGCAAGAGTTAACAAAATTGATAGATTTGGATGGGGATGAGATTATTGATGAATATAAAGTAGTATGTAATAGCTGGAGCGTATCTGCTGATTTTCATGAGTTTGCCTTTGGATTGGTCTATAAAGACGGGTATTTTTATGTCACTCTATCTATGGCCATGCGATTGAAGCCCGAAGAGAAGCAATTACCAGATAGAGGAAAACAATAAAAATATCAAAAGATGGAAGCTTTGAAGAAGTTAATTTCGGATTAAGAACCCCCAATGGTATTGGTTTAGGATTTGATAATGAAATTTTTATCACCGATAATCAAGGACAATGGCTACCAGCAAACAAATTGATACATGTAAAAAAAGGGGAGTATCATGGCATGTTTTGGGGATGGTTAAGCAAAAATCCCGCTCCCGAAATGGCCATGCCTGCAATATGGTTACCAGAACACGAAATTGGAAACTCGCCTTCTGAACCGGTGTTGATTCCCCAAGGCACTTATAAAGGCCAAATGCTCCACGGTGATGTAACTTTTGGAGGTATCAATCGAGATTTTTTAGAAAAAATAAATGGCCAATATCAAGGTGCTGTTTTTAGATTTTCACAAGGTTTTGAAGCCGGAGTCAATCGTCTTCGATGGGGTCCCAATGGAGATTTGTATGTGGGTGAGGTGGGCATGATGGGAGGTGGCTGGAGTTGGAATAATAGATTGAGCGGGCTTCAGTGTTTGAAATTCAATAGTAAATCTACTTTTGAAATGCTTTCAGTAAAAGCTAAATCTAATGGCTTTGAAATTGAATTTACCCAAGCGCTAAAGGCTGGCTTAACCCTAAAAAAGACGGATCTGATTATACAGCAGTGGTGGTATTTGCCCACCAAAAACTATGGCGGCCCAAAAATGGATTTAGAAAATCTCCATCCAGCACTAATCACTATTTCAAAAGACAGAAAAAAGGTATATGTAAAAGTGCCAAATATGAAACCCAAGCATGTTGTTTATTTTCGATTATCCGATCAAATTAAAAACCATAAAAATCAATCCCTTTGGTCGGGAGAAACTTGGTACACTTTGAATGCAATTCCAAAAGATATTTAAAACATGAATGACTTCAAAAAAATAGCCATCAATCGTCGCACTTTTGTAAAGGCTACCAGCACTGCTATTATATTAGGTGCTACAGGAACCCCAATTGTTTCAAGTGCCAAAGAGAATGTTTCTAAGACAATAAAAATAAAGCGGGTTGATTCTAATTTTGAAAGAGAGCCCCTAAATCCATACCGTTTCAAAGGCAGTGTTATTACAGATAGTTGGCAATCCGTAGCTTTGATTGAAACAGAATCAGGCATAAAAAAAATTGGTTTAGCAACACAAGGAGTATTGTGGTCTGATGCACGAGTGGCTGCGGCTCATTCAGAAAGTGCGGGTAATTCTCTGATGTTTGCCATGACAGAGCACGCATTGCAAATTATTAAAGGAACAGTCTTTACTAATCCAATTGACCTTCTAGACCAAATATTACCTGACGTTTTGGCTTATGGAAGAAAAATCACTGGTATTGCCGACCTCCGCAAAACTTTTGCTCTCAATGCTTTGGTAGCAGTAGACAATGCGGCTTGGTTGGTATATGCAGCAGAAAACAATATCTCTAATTTCGATGCATTAATCCCCATTCAATATCGCCTGGGGCTTTCACACAAACATACAAAAGTTGCCAGTATTCCATCATTTAGTGTGGGTTCTAACCCACAGCAAATTAAGGCTGCGGCTAAGGAAGGGTTTTTTATTATGAAATTGAAAACCGGGTCGGCTGGTACACAAAAAGAAATGTTAGAAAAAGACCTTGATTTTTTGACAGAAGTCCATAAAGCAATTGGGTATTTTGAAACCCCATATACCAAAAGTGGAAAAATTCCCTATTACTTTGACCCCAATGGTCGCTATGAGCAAAAAGAAACCCTTCTGCGTTTCCTCGACCATGCTAATAAAATTGGTGCTTTCGACCAGATTGCTCTTATTGAAGAGCCTTTTCCTGAAAGTAACGAAAGCTATGTAGGTAATTTGGGGGTTAGAATTGCTGCTGATGAAAGTGCCCATACAGTAGAAGAAACCGCTCGCCGAATTGAACAGGGCTATTCCGCGATAGTAGTAAAAGCAATTGCTAAAACACTTAGTATGACCTTGAAAATTATTCAATATGCTACCGAAAAAAAAATTCCGTGCTTTTGTGCGGATCTAACAGTGAACCCAATTTTAGTAGATTGGAACAAAACAGTAGCCGCTCGCTTATTACCTTTTCCTGGTATGGATATTGGTTTACAAGAAACAAATGGTCATCAATATTATAAACGGTGGGATACATTAATGACATATCACCCAAAGGCAAACGCAACTTGGATTAAATCTCAAAATGGTGTTTACCAAACAGATGAAACTTTTTATGCACAAAATGGGGGCATTTTTGATGTTCCAAAGCACTATATGGATCTATTTTCATTTTAAATTATTATTCTTTAAAAAAAATATTTTGCCTAATTAACTCATTTATACTATGAAAAGACGAGATTTTATTGCAACAAGCCTTGCAACGGTAATTTTACCAAAACCTGAATATATATTTCCAAATTCCATTTCAGATATGCACATATCTGTGTTTTCAAAAACCCTTCATTGGATTTCAAACTATGAAATTTTAGCCAATACGGTAGCTGAGATGGGCTTCGACGGCATAGATCTAACGGTACGACCTGATGGTCATGTGCTTCCTGAAAAAGTGGCAATTGATCTTCCAGCAGCCGTAAAAGCGGCACAAAAAGCAAAAATTGAAATCCCAATGATGGTAACAAATATTTTAGAGGCAAATGCACTTTCAGAAACAATTTTAAAGACTGCCAATTCCCAAAACATAAAGCATTACCGCATGGGATGGTATCGTTATGATATGAAAAAGGATATTCCAGAGCAAATTGAAATTTTCACTCACAAAATGAAAGCAGTGTCAGAACTGAACAAAAAATATACCATTACTGGCGAATATCAAAATCATGGGGGCCAATATCTAGGTGCTGCAATTTGGGATCTTTACCCTATTTTAAAAAAAATAAATTCCCCTTTTATGGGTGCTCAATTTGATGTAAATCATGCAACTGCCGAAAGTGGGTCCAATTGGGAAACGAGCTTTAGGCTTATTGCCCCATTTATCAAGTCATTGCCTATCAAAGATTTTAAATGGGTATTAAAAAACGGCACGCTACAAAAAGAAGGTTGCCCGATTGGTGAAGGGATAATTGATTGGAAATTGTTTTTTAAATTAATTAAACAATACAACATTCATGTGCCTTTAACAATGCACTTTGAATATGATTTGGGTGGGGCAGAAGATGGGGAAAGAAACCCAAAAATTGACACTAAAGAAATTACTATAGCTATGAAAAGAGATCTCGCTTTATTGAAAACTTATCTTAAGGAAGCCGGTTTGTAATTGTCAAATTACTTTAATTTTAACTGGAAAAAAATGTTTTTGAAATGGCTTTAGAAAAAAATGATGACCTCTAAAAAATATCCCTGGATTTTAGTAGCATTGCTTTGGTTGGTAGCATTGTTGAATTATATGGATAGGCAAATGCTTTCCACCATGAAACCCTCAATGATGATTGACATTGAAGAGCTTCAAACCGCCACAAATTTTGGCAGGCTTATGGCCATTTTTCTTTGGATATATGGCTTAATGAGTCCTATTTCAGGAATTATTGCCGACCGCGTAAATAGAAAGTGGTTGATAGTTGGCAGTTTGTTCGTGTGGTCTGGAGTTACATTTGCTATGGGTTTTGCCAAAACATTTGAACAATTATACTGGCTACGTGCTCTTATGGGTATAAGCGAAGCTTTGTACATTCCGGCTGGGCTTTCATTAATTGCCGACTTTCATACTTCTAAAACAAGATCCCTCGCAATTGGCATCCACATGACTGGACTATACATGGGTCAGGCCTTGGGAGGGTTTGGAGCAAGTATCGCCGCTCAATTTTCATGGAATTCTACCTTTCAATCTTTTGGCATCGTAGGTATGGTTTATTCTTTTGTATTAATTCTTTTTTTAAAAGAAAGTAAAAATTCCACATATAATGGCACAATCAAAAGTGTTTTTATCAAAAAAGCACCTTTACTAAAAGGCTTAGGACTCTTGTTTAGTAATATTTCTTTTTGGATAATCTTATTATATTTTACTGTGCCTAGTTTGCCCGGATGGGGAGTCAAAAATTGGCTACCAACACTTTTTGCCGACAAATTAAATTTAGACATGGTAAAGGCGGGACCCCTTTCCACTATTACTACCTCACTCTCTTCTCTATTAGGTGTTCTTGTTGGAGGCATATTATCAGATAAATGGGTTCAAAAAAACCTTCGAGGCAGGATTTATACTAGTGCAATTGGTTTGGGCCTTACTATTCCAGCACTATTGTTGATTAGTTTCGGTCATACATTATTCCATGTGGTAGGAGCTGCTTTTTGTTTTGGCTTTGGTTTTGGCATGTTCGATACCAACAATATGCCAATTCTCTGCCAATTTGTATCTTCAAAATATAGAGCAACTGCCTACGGTTTCATGAATTTAACTGGGATTTTGGCTGGAGCCTTTATCACAGATTTATTAGGCAAATCAACCGACAAAGGAAATCTAGGGAAAGACTTTGCACTTATGTCTGGCATTGTCTTAATTGCTTTGATTATTCAACTTACTTTCTTAAGGCCGAAAGTAAATGATTTTATAGAGCATAGTTAATCGAAAAGACTTGTTTACCAAAAACGCTTAAGGCAATTTATTTAAATGCCCCTTTCGTTTGATATACCAAAAAAAGTATTGTATTCAATTTTTTAAAGAATCTTTAAATAATAATTGATGAAAAAAACCTTGCCTTTTTTGCTCATAATTACCTTCATATCAAAAATACAAGCTCAAGTGCCTGTCTATATTTCAGGAAATGAAGGTCATAAATCCAATTATTTGAACCCTACCCTTGAAATGTTTTTTTAATTACCTTTACATTTTGTGATAAATTTCTAGCTCAAAAACTAAAATTACATACCTATTAATTTTTAGTTTTGTTTTTTTTAATTGGTATATTATATTTTCAAAATTGATAGAAGAGCTATTTTTAGAAAACATAGCTATAAACTTCTCCAAAATAAAAGCTACAAATATCAGTACATTTCAAATATGCCCATTTTGAAACCAGAATTAGATTGTGAAAAAAATTGTATTGAAGCCGCCACTTGCATAAAAAAAGGTAAATATCTATATATGTTTTATGCGGGTGCTTACAACAATGAGCCCCAACAAATCGGAGTTGCACGCAGCAAAGACGGGATTTATTGGAAAAGAGTATTTAATAACCCGTTCTTAAAAAACGGGAAACCTGGTTCCTGGAATGAAAGTGAAAGTGGACATCCCATGGTTTTTAAGGCTCAAGACGGTCAAAATTGTCTGTTTTTCCAAGGAAATAATGACAAAGGGAAAACTTGGCTTTTATCTAAAATTGAAATATCTTGGAACAAAAAAATCCCATATTTAAACAATTAAAACACGTTAAATTGTACATGCCATTTTCAAAATTAAACAAAAAAGGGCCCGCATATAAAATAAGCGTAACTATTATAATTATATGCTCCATTTCCATACTTGGGTTTAAAAAATTTGATTTTCAAAATCCCAAATTCTCTCTCGAAAACTATCAGATTGAAGATGGATTTGAATTAAATTTGATTGCCTCAGAACCTTTTCTAAAAGCTCCTGTAACCATGGACTTTGACAATAAAGGCCGTATGTGGGTAGTAGAAATGATTGGATACATGCCTAACCTAGAAGGGATAGGAGAAGAAGAACCCAATGGTATGATTTCTATTTTGGAAGACTTAGACAAGGACGGTGTTGTTGACCATAAAAAAGTGTTTTTAAATCAATTAGTTTTGCCCCGTGCCGTAGCACATGTTTATGGCGGACTATTATATGTAGATGGCCCTAAGCTTATTTTCGTGGAAATAAAAAACGATAAACCTGGAAAAAAAACAATTGTAGATCCCATCTATGCCAAAGGTGGAAACGTGGAGCATTCATCCAATGGGCTGATGATGAATATTGACAATTGGATTTATAATGCAAATTTGAATTTTAGATACCGTTTAAAAAATGGAAAATGGTTAAAAGAACCTACTTCCAGTCGGGGGCAATGGGGTATTACTAAAGATAATTTTGGAAGGCTATATTTCAACAATAATTCGACCAATCTCAAAGGAGACCTAGTTTTGCCAAATAAAGTGATTAGAAACAAATATTTTAAACCTTTAGTCTCAGAAAATCTTCGTTTAGCAAGCAATAAGGTTTATCCTATTCACTCTACATCACTAAATAGAGGGTATCAAAAAGGGGTAGTGGATGCAAATGGGTATTTGAAAGAAGTTACTGCGGCTTGTGGGCCTTTGCTATATAGGGGTGGTGTTTTTCCGGATGCATACAATTTGAATGCTTTTGTATGTGTTCCTGAGGCGAATCTTATCAAACGAAATGTACTTTCTTTTAAAAATACACAAACTACTGGAAGACAAGCCATTGAAGGTAAAGAGTTTTTAGCCTCAACCGATGAGGGTTTTCGCCCCGTAAATTTGTTTAGCGGTCCCGACGGAGCCATGTATATTGTAGATATGCATCGAGGCATTATTCAACACAAAGCCTATATCTCACAATATCTTGCCGAGCAACTGGCCATCAAAAAACTAGATACTTTACAAAATGCCGGAAGAATTTTGAAAGTTACAAGTAAAGAAAAAACCATTTTCAAAATCCAAGATTTAACTAAAGCTACAAATAAAGAATTGCTAACATACCTAAGTCACCCTAACGGTTGGTTAAGAGATCGTGCACAACAACTATTAATAGAAAAAAAAGAGCTATCCTTAATCAAAGAATTATTGGTTTTGTGTAAAACAAATAATGAATTCTCTACTGCTATTCATGCTTTATATGTATTAGAGGGCCTAAACGCGCTCTCTTTTAATAACTTATCAAATATTATTTTATCGTCAAAAAATCAAGAAACTATCGCTCATGCTTTAGGGCTTTTAGAGACCTTTGCATCGACCCAAAATATGGCCACAATAAAGGGTATTGCTGCCCAATTATTTGCTCAAAATAATGAAATAATCGACCTTTATCTTGCTATGGCACTAAATGCTTGGATCAAAATTTCGGAACCTACTTTTTTACCCATACTGGCTGAAATTGACAAAAAATATAGTACCGAAAGAATATTTCAAGAAGCAATTACCAGTAGTTTAGAAGGGAAAGAAGAAAACTATCTAAAAATTATGAATCCATCAGAACTGCTTAAATCCTCTTTGATGCTTTCATTCAATAACCGTCAGAAAAAAGAAATGAATGGGGTTTTTGTAAAGGAATATAAGGAAACGGACACTCGAACAAAAGGCCTTAGACTTTACAGAAGCATTTGTGGTACCTGTCATGGAGCGGACGGCAGGGGTATTCAAGATTTAGCACCACCATTGAAAGGCTCAGAATATATCGACGGCTCAATGAAACGACTTGCGGGCATTATTCTTCATGGAATAAGTGGCCCAATTAGCGTAAACGGCAAATTGTATGAATTAAATAACGAAATGCCAGCACTTTTAAATAATACTGATGTAAGCGACCAAGACATAGTTGATATTATACGTTTTACCCAGAACGCATTTGCAAAAGTTGGAAAAGGAATTTCTGCGGAAGATGTAAAAAAGCAACGTGCCAATAGGCCACCCGGAAGTGGCATTTACAACGAAAAGTTGCTATTTGAAAGAGAATTTGAAAATTGACGTTTACGTCTTCTGAAGGAAACACGCTATTCTTGTTAATTGCTTTAAAAAAGACCTTTTAGAAAAACAATCCTTTTCTTATATATTTCATAGCTTCCGCTTTTTGTTAGGATGAAACAATAAAGCGATAGGTGTTTTTCCCTCCGCTATTAACTGCCGGTATTAAAAATAAAAAGCCCACTTGACATCCTAGGCGAATAGTTGCGTTTTTTGTATTGTTTGAGGAGAAAAAAGCATTGTTTTCCGCTGCGTATTTTGTATTGTTTAAAATATTTTATTGCTAAAAATATATTCTAATGTATAGGAAAATTATAATTTAATTTTTTTTAATAATCACAAAGTGCTCAATATAAGTAACTTGTATTTGTTATTTATAATTATTTGTGTGATAAATATTTATTACATATTTTTGAAAAAGTAATTGAAGTTGCGTATATATACGAGAGATTGTGCGAAATTTAAAACCAAAACCATAATGTCAAGACGATTTTTTACTATTTTATTGGCAATACTTTCAATTAGCATAGCTAACGGACAGGTAGCTAAAAATTCTGAATTATTTCTTGATTTGAAGAAACAAGACAGTGTTTTTTTTGAACGCAGTTTCAACCTTTGTGACTTAGAATATTTAAACAAAGCCATTCACAAGGATTTGATATTTTATCACGACCAAAGCGGCATTCAAGACAGAGAAGCCTTTTTAGAAAACACTAAAAAATATATATGTGCAGATACCATCAAAAAGCCCATAAGAAAAGTTGTTGAAGAAAGTTTGGAAGTGTTTCCAATGTATAATAATGGCGAATTATACGGAGTTATTCAAAATGGTATTCATGACTTTTACATAAGAGAGAACAATAAAGCAGATATTCATACCAGTAGAGCAAAATTTACCAGTTTGTATTTACTGAATAATGGAAACTGGTTGCTTAAAGAAGTGTTGAGTTATGACCATTACGAACCATCAAAAATTGAACGTAAAAGCACATTTGAAAAGGATATTGAAAACCTGTTAATACAGGAAAAAGTTCCTGCATTAGGATTGGGGATTATAGAAAATGGTAGATTAAAACAAATACAGGTTCTCGGAAATATAGACAAAAACATTACTGCTTCTTATAATTCAATTTTTAAAGTAGCTTCCTTAACAAAGCCAATCACAGCTTTGGTTACATTGAAATTGATTAGTGCAGGAAAACTAGGGTTAGATGAGCCATTAGACAAATATTGGAAAGACCCTGATCTGAAAAATGATAAAAGGACTAAAAAACTCACTCCAAGAGTTATTTTATCTCATCAAACAGGATTTCCTAATTGGCGTTATTTAACTGAAAACAAAACACTATCTTTTGAATTTGAACCTGGAACAAAATTTCAATATTCAGGCGAAGGGTTTGAATATTTAAGAAAAGCCATAGAAGCCAAGTTTGGTAAAAAGCTGGAAGAGCTTGCAGCTTCTTTAATTTTTAAGCCTGCGAAAATGAATGATACGCATTTTTGGTGGGACAAATCAATGGACGAAAAACGGTATGTCAAAAACTATGATAAAGATGGAAAAGCATTTGAAACTGTAAAATACTTTCAAGCAAATGCTGCTGCAAATCTCTTAACTACTGTTGAAGACTATGGAAATTTTCTTTCTTATATTTTGAACGGAGCAGATTTATCTCAATTGGTGTTTGAGGAAATGACGAAAAATCAGGTTCAACTCAAAGACAATGATTATTTCGGACTTGGTTGGGAAAAGCTAACTGGATTTAGTGGAGACGAATATGCCTTAATGCACACTGGTAAAGACCCAGGCGTAAACACATTAGCCATTATATTTCCCAAAAGCAAAAATGGGTATGTGATTTTTCTGAATGGAGATAATGCTGGAAAAATATTTGAAGAATTGCTAACAAAGTATATGTATTTAGGTAATGAACTTTGGGACAAAAGATAAACTTCTCACAATTTTAGCCGTGTAGAAGAAAGCCCCTAATCGCAATCAAAGTCTGGGGCTTTTTGCTAGCGGAAGGCCGCCCCCGATGTGTTCGGCGAAACTGGTGCGGATTCAAAGTCCATAAAGTAGCCACCCAATAAGATAGCCATAAGCAACCATAGATTGTTGAACATTACTGACCAAGAGGTAAAGTTTACATACAAAGACTACGAAGACAAATCTAAAACCAATGCGATGATTTTGAATGGGGTCGAATTTTTGAAAAGAATAAGCCTGCACGTATTACCCAAAGGATTTACCAAGATACGTCCAGGCGGCGTTCCGCATTTTGGATTACATGCTGGTGCAAACCAACACATAATGGATGCACACTATCAGGATTTTCACCACAAGCCACGACCTGCCCTAGTGAAAGAAAATTGGAAACTAATAGCATTCAAAAAAACAGGGTTTATTGAGAACCAATGTCCCAAATGCAAACAAAATAGCCTACAAACTAGGGCAGTTTGGTTAGTAAACAGACCACCTCCACAAAAATACAATAACTTTATATATAATACTTTATGACCAAAAATGCCATCTGCATGGGCATTGCCATGTTGTAAACACAAAAAAGAATCTAATAAATAAAAAGAAACAGGTCATAATTAAAAAAGACAGATAAAACACAAAAAAAGAACACCAATCCAGATTTAAAACAGCTTAAACACAACTCTAAAACCCTCCAAAAGTGGGAGGAATCCCCATAAGAGAAATTACTAACCGCACTGCCCGACCTAGCTCCGCACAACGTTAGTAGTCGAACGCGACCCCGGCCCCATTTTGAGCCTTTAAAATTTCTTCCTATTTTACAAGGTCAAAGGCCCAAAGGGCTGGGTCGACATTTCGATAAATACTTAGAGATTGTGTGATATTATAAAACGACCCGAAACAGTAAAAATACCTAACAGAAAACAGTAAAAACACTCTAAATTATTAAAAATATTTTTTAGAAATTTGCCTTTACGAAAAAGGAGCAATCTGAAAATCCTTAAAGAGTAAGACAGGTATGCTGAAAACTGAATAGAGTAGGAAAAAATAAAATAAATATTTAATATGAAAGAGTTAGAAGAAAAATTCAAAAACATGCATTTGTTAAGTCGTGACGAAAGAATTACACTGACGAATGAATTAACCAGGCTAAAACCAGATTTCCTAAAGCCTTACTTTCCTATATGATGGTGGTGGAGACGATGTACTGTAAAAATATTGATTGTAACTGATGGAGGTTTAAATTTTGGAATTGGAGGATTTCATTTATCAGAATTCTTAACGTCATTTAACCAGCTCCAGGCAACCACCTGGAATAATTATCAAATTACGCTTGGTCATCGGGGTACAATTACACCAAATACAAATCCATTGGTGGTTAACCAAATCAGTAATTTTAATTTTCAGACAAGTGTTACGCTAAACGATTTTGACCAGGTCTGGTTATTTGGAATTAACAGCGGCACAGGATTACCGGCAGCAGAATTAACCGTAGTTGAAAGCTATATGAATGGTGGTGGTGGTTTATTTGCAACCGGTGACCACGGGAGTCTCGGCTCAAGCCTGTGTGGCAATATCACCAGGGTTAAAGATATGAGGTATTGGAGTGACAATCCGGTTGGCTCTGTCAATGAAGTTAATGAAGTTAGTATGAATGGTAAAAGAAGAAACGACACCAACAGGCCAAAAGCTGGTGATGCGACTTCACTTTATTTCGATAACCAGTCTGACAATATTCCACAAAATATTGCAGTCAGAACATTTGGCGCCGGGATGCCACACCCATTGTTATCTATCAGTACAAGCATCAGGCCTTCTGGAATTATAGACATAATGCCAGACCACCCACATGAAGGAGAATGCAAACCCTCAACTTCTTTTACAGTCAATAGTGTTGCGGTTCCAACACAAATAATAGCCACCTCTTTTGTTTTAGGAGGCAGTACAACAGGTGGAGGATCTGGAAAGGCATTAACAGAACCCCATTGTTTCCCATCTATTGCTGTTTGGGATGGCCGCTTGGCAAATGCTGGCCGTGTTGTGGTAGATGCAACCTGGCATCACTTCGTAAATAGTGTCTGCAAGAAAACTATCTAACTATTTAACTATTAAATAAATACACAAAAAATAGTGCTTGAATATTTAGGCAATACGGCCAATAATTCGTATATTTAGGGCATAAACGGCGTTTTTCTTGAATTATTCGCTG
>JANOMP010000242.1:0-18466 GCA_031420365.1 Cytophagaceae bacterium | reverse complement strand
CAACAAAAATCTCAAAAAAATATAAACTTACCCCAAATCAAAGAAAAAAGCCAGCAAAAAAATTATATACAATTGTATATAATGTATATGCGGCTAACTAAAAATAAAAAAGAAGGGGTTTTCTTGCTGACACTATATAACAAATTCTGCCCCACAAATAACTTCAATCTCAAAAATTCCCCATCTCAAGCAATTTTTTTATAAAAATTGAGGCATAAAACTATTTCAAGCTCAAAAACCCATCAATTTTATCTATATAATCATAAAAAATGGGCCAGAATTGTCTAGAAGCTCAATCCTGCAGCACAGAGCTTATCCTATCAAATTCTGCCAATAATCCTATCACAGTGAAAGGATTTTTATATATTTGTGATAGGATTATTTCAAAATTATGGAAAAAAGATTAGAAACATTATTTTTACAAATAGTACTCAATGGCCCCATTGGTATCGCCGATTTATCAGTTTTGATACAAGAAGATATTTCGATTCCTACTTTGAATAGGGCTTTGGCTAAACTAGTAAATCAGCAATTTGTTGAAACCATTGGTAAAGGGCCAAATACCCGCTACGCTGTTCGAACAGATAAGGCCATTAAATTCCCAATCAATGTTGACCAGTATTTTAATATCGATATCGAATCAAGACCAAGTAAAATCTATTTTGACAATAATATCTTTAAAGTTTTACATACTTCTTCACTTTTCAGCCCAGATGAAACTAAGAAGTTGCAAACATTAAGTGAAAAGTTTAATCAAAACAAACCAGAAAAAAATAGCATCATCTATAAAAAAGAGTTTGAAAGGTTCATGATTGAACTTTCGTGGAAATCATCGCAAATAGAAGGTAATACGTATGATCTTTTAGATACTGAGCAACTTCTGAAATATGGAGAGAAAAACAAAAAATATACACAAGAAGAAGCCACGATGCTTCTTAATCATAAAGAAGCCATCAATTATACTTTTGCTTATGCCGAAGATTATAAGGTCTTAACCATCGCCAAAATAATAGACATTCATGCCTTGCTTACCCAAAATATGGGTATTTCCAAAAATCCAAGGAAAAGATTGGTAAGGATTACTGGAACAAAATATATACCTCTGGAAAATGAATTTCAAATAATGGAGGCTTTAGAAAAAATGTGTGAATTAATAAACCTAAAAGAAAGTGTTTACGACAAGGCATTACTTGCAGTCTTATTACTTAGCTATATTCAACCTTTTGAAGATGGAAACAAACTTATGGCTCGGCTGACGGCAAACGCCATTTTAATGAGTGAGAATCTTTGTCCTTTATCCTATAGAAACGTTGATTCTGGTGAATACAAAAAAGCCATGCTTTTGTTTTATGAGCTGAATAACATCTCTGCTTTTAGGCGTATCTTCCTAGACCAATACGAGTTTGCAGTGAATACTTATTTTTAAAACACTTTAAAACTTTCTTTGGGTTTTTTTTGAATCAATTTTTCCAATTTAGAAGATAACAAATTTAATTTTTTATTTTACATAAGACCTGGAATTATGTGAAACTAGTAAAACATCTAAATCTTATATATTTTGTCCCACAAACAATTTAACAAATAAAAATACCTTCATCGAAATACAATTATTTAAAATAAAACCACCTTTTAGCAATATCTTAAGCTTAAAAATGGTGATGGGCAAAAATGAGTCAAGTATGATTACATTTCTTAAAGAATATTGATTTTTTCGAATAAATAAATTCGATAGAAACGGCCTAAATATTAAAAATGGCATAGAACCCGACATAAATATAAACATGACCAAAGCCGATATAGACAAAGGCAAAGACACAATTTTAGAGGAAGGATTTAGGCAGATTAGAAAACCTTGAGTTAAACCGCCCACTTGCATTAATACATTTTTTGATCAATGATTAGCAAGAGTAAAACTTTTTGTGACATTATTTTGAATTAATAATGTCACAAAAAGTAAATTAGGCTATGATGGCTAATCGAATAAAATAATTTTTCCCATATTAGTCAAATGCAAGTCTTAATCTCCGCTTTAAAAACACTGCCAGTTTGGGCATTAAATGTACCCTGTAATGAAATACTTTTTCCTGCTTCATAATTAACTCTTGCCCCCAGCGGAATTATTTGGGTGGAAGAAATCGTTTGTACAGCTCTTTGATCACTACTTGTTGCCGTTCCGCTCAAAGGTAAAACGTTTGGAATAATAACTACAGCTGCACTACCCTGAGTACCCCAACCGCAGGCATTGTATGCCCTAAAATAATACGTACCCGTTGAACTTACCGTTTGACTGGCTGATGGAGTAGCCCCCGATGAGCCTCCATTAGTTGTTCCTTGCCAGTAAATGGTACCGCCGCTACCGCCGCTAGCTACAATGGACTTACTTAGGCAGAATGTTCCTGCTCCAGTAACTGTTACAGGGGTTGGCAAAGCTGTGATAATTGTTACTGTAGCACTTCCCTGAGTACCCCAACCACAGGCGTTGTTTGCTCTAAAATAATAGATGCCTGATGAACTTACTGGCTGACTTGAAGAGGGCGTATTGGTTAATATTCCGTTGCTCGTGGTACCCTGCCAATAAATTGTTCCACCACTTCCTCCGCTCGCCGTTATGGTTGTACTATTACAGACTGTACCAGTACCACTAACATTTACAGCTGTTGGAATAGTAATCATTGAAACTGTGGCACTCCCTTGAGGACCAAAACCGCAGGCAGTGTTGTATGAACGAAAATAATAGGTATTAGAAGAATTTACCACTTGATTAGTAGAGGGAGTACTCGTTGAGATTCCAGCATCTGTCGTATTTTGCCAGTATATTGTGCCGCCACTTCCTCCAGTGGCCAATAAGGTAGAACTACTATTACAAGTTTGACCACCTCCACTCACACTTACTGCCGCCGGAACGGTTTGTATAGTAACTGTCGCACTACCTTGAGTTCCCCACCCACAGCCATTATATGCCCTAAAATAATAGGTATTAGATGTACCGACGGCCATGTTTGCAGATTGTGAAGCGAACGACTCTCCGCCGCTATTAGTCCCTTGCCAATATATTGTACCGCCAGTACCCCCAGTTGCCGATAGGGTAGCTGTATTGCATGATGGACCACCGCCAGTGACACTTACAGCGGATGGTACGTTATTAATCGTAACTGTAGCACTTCCTTGCGGCCCCCAAAGGCAAGCAGTGTTATAGGCTCTATAATAATGCGTTCCTGAACTAGTGGGGACATGACTCGTGGACGTTGAGAAAAAAGAAGTTCCGTTTGATGTACTGCCTTGATAATAAATCGTTCCTCCCACACCACCCGAAGCAGTAATGGTAGTGGAATTGCAAAATGTACCACTGCCTGAAACGGTCACTATAGCTGGCATGGTTTGGATAGTAACCGTCGCACTACCTTGAGGCCCAAAACCGCAGTTGCTGTTATATGCCCTAAAGTAATACGTGCCTGATGAATTTATGACTTGGCTTGAAGATAGGATAGCGGCTGATGCTCCATTATTTGTTGTGTTTTGCCAATAAATAGAACCCCCCGAACCTCCTGAGGCGGTAATTGTCGTTGAATTACAGTAAGTTCCTCCTCCAGAAACCGATACCGCACCAGGAACAGGATTGATGGTAACAGTTACACCTACGGCAGTCCCCCAACCACAACCATTCTGAGCCCTGAAATAATAAGTACCTGAAGTAGTTATGGTTTGACTTGTCGAGGGTATAGCCGTCGATAATCCGTTGTAATTAGTCCCTTGGTAGTAAACATTTGCTCCCATTACACTCGAAGCAGTTATTATCGTTGAAGTACAAAACGTTCCTCCACCCGAAACCGTAACAGCTCCAGGAACAGGACCCACACCTACCGCACACCATGCATTCATTACGGCACTTACTTCTGGTGAATTTCCAGGGTATGTATCTTGAGCTGCTTGAATGGATGCGGTACGAGCTGTGGCATAAATAGCATTGGGCTGGTTGAATAAATATATGGTCAAAGTTTTGAAAGCAATATCTCTTGCTTTTGCTATGCCCAATGCAGATACATTAAATGCATTTAATAAATCATTTGTGCCTGTTCCACCCTGTGACAACAAGTAAAACCAATAATTTTGAACACCGCTATTGGTGTGAACCCCACATTGATCATTATTATTGGTGGGTGATGGGCAGTTTTGGGCTATCCAATTTGTTCCTAAATAAGTATCTGGTTGACTGTATGCATTGGGATTCGACATTGATCTCGAAGAGCCAGCGGGTGTTCTATTCGCTCCTAACAACCAATCATTATTTCCCAAAGTGTAGTTTTCAATACATTCTCCAAAAATATCACTGAATGATTCATTCAATGCCCCTGAATCATATTGATAGGCCAATTGAGCAGATGAACCCGTTACTCCATGAGCATATTCATGACCAACAATATCTAATGTTCCGTATGAATTAGCTAAAGTACCAGAAGAACCTAATCCAATTTTCATAATTCCCCCCGTAAAGCTCATGGTCGCATTGCCAGTCCCTCCTGCGTTGTCAAATGCACCATGAATGAAGCCATTTAACAAACCATTAGCTCCATCGTAAGAATTTCTTGAATGAACTCCACTAAAATAATTATAACTACTTTTTGCCGCCCACATGGTTGACCCACCCCATTGTTGATTCCCCGTAGAATTCCATGAATTAGTGGGCGATTCAATCTCTAAAGGATTAGAAGTGAGAGTTGTACTATTCCAATGCCTTATCGTAAGTATTGCAGTTTGGCATTTGTCTTTTATTCTAAAATTATCTGCTAGATAGTGTTCTGTATTAAATGTACGGTTACCATTCCAAATAGTACCTATTGGCGTAGAAATACAAGCTCCTTGCTGTACTGTAAAAGTTCGTGTAAAAGTATTATCCGATTCATTGGTTTCAGAAATTAAACTTGGGTAATCAATATCAATTTGAATGGTATGACTGCCTACACTAAGTGAACCTGTAATTGCAATATCATTAAAAGGTTGAGCATAATTAGCTTGTAAGGAAGACACATTAGTAAAATACTTTTCAACGCCATCTAAAAAAAGTCGAACAGTAAATGCTCTTGGAGTGTTACAGGTCCCCCAATTGACAACGCCAAAATCTAAATAAAGATTTTGATTTTCGTAAAAAGCTGATTCAGAAACACTTGTTCCCGAAATAGCTGAAATCAATATTTGATTGTCCCAACCTGGGTATGTATATTGCGTTAAATTTAAACACTGAGCCTTAGACTGAAAACTTGACAAGACAATAATAAATAATATATATACTTTTTTCATGGTTATCTTAAATTTAATTGAGATGATTAGTTAGATTGAAGAGGATATTTTTCAATAATAGCCCCTGATAGTGCATCAATAAAAATACGCTGAGAATAGAAGGGTGAAGAAGAATAAATATCCATCCGATAGGCTAAATGAAAGATTCCTTTACCCCCGCTAAATCCTTGCTCTTCCTTGATAACTAAGGTTGGTTTAGGGTAATAAGTGGTATCTGTTTTGGAGGTCTGCATTTTTAATTCATTTTCCCAAAAAGTACTTTGCCACATGTATTCTTTGGCATTCACAAATGATAAGGCTACATCAATGGCTTCTTTTGCGGTTAATTTCGGTGATACGTCTAAATTAATTCCTTTTAAAATTCGGCCAGTTGCCGCATACGTTTCCCCCTCTTTGTTGGTATGAACATTAACTGATTCTCCATCAATAGGTATCAATTTGTACAATTGCTGATAGTTATGGTGCGTAAATGCAATATCATCTGTAAAAAATTTATTGACAATCATTTTATCATAGGCTGATAATTCAAAAGCGGTTTTATGATCTTCAAACAGTGTTTTGGGGTTTATTTTGGCAGAGGCCTTAAATTTTATCCAGTTTGGTTCACTTTCCAAAGTAGCTATTTCTTTCATTGAAGGGTTCAACAAATCGTAGGGGGTGTTTTGAGCAATGGCAATGGTGGTAAAAAGAAAACCTACCAAAAACCACAATTTAAAGACTAATTTTTTCATGAGTATTATTAAGTTTATTTTAGAATCCATCCGTTATTTAAGCCTTTTAAACCACTAAATTGATAATTAGTAAAATGATATACAATAAGGCATTTGCCGTATTTTTCAAATGCCTTTAGAACTATAACTGACCTTAGATAAAATTATATGGGTCGATTTAATATATATTGGTCGATTTGATTTTTTGCAGTATCTGATCGACGTCTCGAGAATTGAATGGTGCGACCATTACTCAATATTACCTTAATGGGAAAGAACTCATTTTCATATTTACATACATGCGAAATATTAATAATCATTTGTCTATTTACTCTCACAAATGAATGTTCTTTTACGATATCTGTAACTTGTTTTAGGGTTTTAGCTATGGTAACCTTTTTGCCCGTAAGTAAATGCACCTGCGAATAATTAACATCAGACTCAATGCATAATACTTGGCTGCATTCAATATCAAAATTTCTTAAAAAGCGTACTATTTGAGTTTTCATTTTGTAAGTAGTTTAAATAATAATTCAAAAGCAGTTTTCTGATCTTCAAATAGCGTGTTGGGGGTTTATTTTGGCAGAGGCCTTAAATTTTATCCAGTTTGGTTCACTTTCGGATGTTGCAATTTCTTTCATTGAAGGGTTCAATAAATCGTAAGGGGTGTTTTGAGCAATGGCAATGGTGGTAAAAAGAAAACCTACCAAAAACCACAATTTAAAGACTAATTTTTTCATGAGTATTATTAAGTTTATTTTAGAATCCATCCATTATTTAAGCTTTTTAAACCACTAAATTGATAATTAGCAAAATGATATACAATAAGGCATTTGCCGTATTTTTCAAATGCCTTTAGAGCTTTAACTGACCTCCTTTAAAATTATATGGGTCGATTTAATATATATTGGTCGATTTGAATTTTTGCAGTATCTGATCGACGTCTCGAGAATTGAATGGTGCGACCATTACTCAATATTACCTTAATAGGAAAGAACTCATTTTCATATTTACATACATGGGAAATATTAATAATCATTTGTCTATTTACTCTCACAAATGCATGTTCTTTTACGATATCTGTAACTTGTTTTAGGGTTTTAGCTATGGTAACCTTTTTGCCCGTAAGTAAATGCACCTGCGAATAATTAACATCAGACTCAATGCATAATACTTGGCTGCATTCAATATCGAAATTTCTTAAAAAATGTACTGTTTGAGGTTTCATTTTGTAAATAGTTTAAATTCAAATTCAAACATTGGAGAATCCTAAAAATAGACAGAAAAGCTTTGGTTTTTCTGTCTATTTTTAATTTCTAAATTTTACTGGAGTCAAAATAATCCTTTTAAAATTGACAAAAGGAATTATCTTTTTATTGTAGAAATTCAGCTATTTCTTGCTTTCCTAATTAATCTTTCCAGTTAAGCACTTTTTTAGCTTCTTCGTAATTGGTCCAATCAACATTTGACATTCTGGCTCCTGCTGAAGCAGGAACAAACACAAAGCGAAAGGAAACATTGTTAGCAGTAGAAAATGTACTAGATGGTGGGGTAACTGTCTGGTAAAATTGAATAATAGCTTCATTATTTGACATAACCACTAAGCTATAAAATCTAAGTCCCGTTGAGGCTGAAAAATAAGGCAAAGCCCAACCTGCATTTGTAGTAGTCTCGGGTTTCCAATACACATAAAGCATCCCTTTGTTTATTATGTCTGCGGTGATATTTGGTAACACAAATGAGACAAAATATGAATTTGCACTAGAACTAGCACGCCAATCAGATCCTTTTACGGCTAACCAACTGGAAGAAATCATACCTTTTGCATCCACTATTCCTAGATCACCAGTTGGTCCTTTTGCTCCTTTTGCACCCACCGAACCTGCAGGCCCGATATCGCCATTCTCGCCTTTTGAACAGGCAATAAGGCTAAGCATCATAAAATAGATGCTACATAGTATTAGTTGTTTTTTCATTTTATTAATTTTTTAATTATCAATTACTTAACTTAGTCTTTTAAGCCTAACTTTGTTTTTACATCATCATAGTCATTCCAATTAATATTCGCCATTCTTCCGCTCGTACTTCCAGTAGCAATCACCCAACGAAAAGTGTATTCACTCGCTGGTTTCGGAAGTTTGGTTAGATAAACGTTAGGAAAAATATCAATTCTGATTCTTCCTTCTCCTTTGTCCAGAAAAGCCGAATGTAGAAACTTAACACTACCAAGTGTATAAGGCATTGGAAAATTAACACCCGTTGTAGTGGTATAATAAACCATTACAATACCTTTGTCTAAAATGTCTTTAGTAATTTGTTTTTCTGGAATTATTACGTAATACGTATCATCAGTTACATCTAATGTTTGCGTAATCCAACTAGTGACTTTTATAGTTGCATTTCCTGTAAGAACCTTAGTAAATTCTCCTGCTGCGCCTGCATTGCCTTTATCGCCAGCTGCCCCTGCTGCCCCTGCTGATCCTTGTGGACCCACAGCTCCTTTTTCGCCAGTGCATGCTGCGAAAAAAAGCAAGAAACTCATCATGCCGATTGGTAGAAATTTTATTAAATTTTTCATAATTAGTCTTTAATGTTTAATGCTTTTTTAACTTCGTTATAATTTTTCCAATCAATATTTTTTAACCTTCCTGCACTGGCAGGTGGCACTAGTATATATCGAACCTTGATGTTCCAATCTACCAAGGTGGCGGGTTTTACGGCAAGATTTCTAAAATCTAAGAAATACCCTATTGCTTTTAAGCTAGAAGTAAATGAGGCATAGATTCCTAAAGAATAATTGGAGGTTTCGTCAGGAATGGGAAAAATTTGGCTACTTGCATCTTCAGGAAGTGTACGATAAAAGCCCAACACCAAACCTTTGTTGGTAATGTCTGCAGTAAGTTTAGGTTCGTCAAAGGCTGCGATAAAACTAAGGTCAGATCCGCCTTTTAACCAGTTTGCAGGTTTAATTTCCTTCCAATCTGAGACTATGGCACTGAAAGTGCCTTTTCCGCCAATATCTCCTTTGTCACCCTTTGCCCCTTCAGCTCCAGAAGGTCCTACCAGACCCACATCGCCTATGGGTGCTTCACAGGCTAAAAGGAAGGAAATAAAAATAAAAATGATAATTTTTTTCATGGGTTTTTTATTTACTTGTTTTGATTAAATTCTTTTTAACAATGTAAATTTCATACATTTACAAACCTGCTGCAATAAGGCATTTGCCCTATTTTTTAAGCCCATGAAAAAACTTATAATAGCATTGATTTATTTTGGAACTTTTTTAACTTCAAAAGCCCAGCATTCCATTTTTTATTTTAGAGATTCAAACAAACAATTCCACGCCAAAGATTTAGATAAGATTCCTTTTAAAACATTTGATAAATCAACACTAAACTTTGGAAAGGACAGCTCAAATCACTGGTTCAAAATTAATATCACAAATCCCTCTAGTTTTAATGCCAAATACTATATTGAATTCGGTTTTCCATGGTTTGACTCCATAAGTTTTTTTTCTGGAAATAAACAATTAATAAAAACCTCCTCCTGGGCTACTCCTTTGAGTCAAAGACTTTTTGAGCATCAAAATTTTATTCTTCCCGTTTTAATTCATGCAAATTCTGACACCGCAGTCTATTGTGAGTTCTTTAAAAAAACCATGCTTATTTCTGGTAGTATAAGTGTCTTAAAGGAAGAAAGCTTTATAAATAATCGATCTTTTAATTATTCTTTTTTTGGAATATTTGGAGGAATAATCATTACTGTTTCCCTTTTTTCTTTTTTTTTATTCACCGTTAGTAGGGAAAATATTTACTTGTATTTTTGTATGTATTCACTATTTTATTTGGTGTTTAGTCTTACTGTGCAAGGCTATTTTTTGCCATGGTATCAAAAAGGTTTTGGTATAGTTTCAGCCAATGAATTTTCGAGCTGGGTGCTGTGGCTTTCACAAATGGCACAAATGATATTTATAAGGGAATTTCTTTGGGGTAAAGTGGCTATGCCCAAATGGCTAAAAATAACATGGAAAATTACTGTCTTTTTAATGTGTTCCATTATTTTTTTAAAGATATTATGGGTTGCTGTTTTGGCAGAATTTCACACTGTGCCCAATTTTTTGTTGCTCTTAATCACTTTTTGTTTTTTATCTTCCATTATTACCGGTTTTCTTTTGGCCATAGTAGCCACATTCAAAAAAATTAATCGTACCGCCAGCATAGCCTATTTTATAGGAATAATTCCCTTCTTCGTTCTTTCTGTTTTTTCGTATGGGCGAAACTTGGGTTTGCTAAAAGACCACTGGCTTATGGGTCAGCATTCCCAAGTATTTTGTCTAGCTTTCGATGTTTTAGTTTTAATGATAGGCTTGGGGTTTAGATATAAACAACTTAGAGATGAAAAAGACAGACAGACACAGTTAGCAATTGAAGGCAAATTAAAATTGCTTCAAGAAAAAGAAAGAATCAGCAGAGATCTTCATGACAGCGTAGGTTCGCAGTTGACCGTAATATCCACAAGTTTAGACAACGCCTCCTACCTAGCAGAGAAGCATATACTGAAACCCGAAAAAATAAATCAAATACGTGAAAGTGTCGGAGATGCTGTTCAAAGTCTAAGAGATTCTATTTGGGCCACCCACCAATCTGAAATAAATATTGAAAATTTTACTAAAAGACTTAAAACCTATTGCTCTAAATTATCCAATACCGACATAGAAGTTAGTATTCATCTTTCGGAGAAGAATATTACAATCAACGCATTAACCGCACTCTGCCTGTTTCGAATACTACAAGAATGCATTCAAAATACACTCAAGCATGCCCATGCTACACAAATTACAATTACTGGCATTTTCGAAAACCAAATAGGCAGTCTTTCTATTGCAGATAATGGAGTAGGTTTTGAAATAGATGAATTAGTCTTAAAAGAAAATTTTGGTATGGAAAATATGAAAAAACGCATAGAAGAAATTGATGGCACACTGCAGATCGTATCTCATAAAAAACAAGGCACTACTGTTTTGCTAAGTTTCCCAATTTAAAAACGGGTTAAAATAGTTTAGCTATTCACGCAATGGGTAGATATAGAATATTTCTAAAAAAAATGCTGAAAATTTTCTACGACAGCTAAAACCTAAACACTATCTGATGTTAAAAACGGCTTTGTCTATTTCAACACGGCTAAGATTTTGGAATTTATTAACATAAAAAAACATTTCCACTAAAGAATGGAAATGTTTCTTCAAAATGCTTTTGATCTTTTGAAAATGGGTGTCAAATTCTATTATTTCTTATAGGAATTACCACAGTTTTCCCGTCCATCTTTATTACTCTTGCATTTCTATTAGATGAGTTTTTAGGCCTAGGTACAGTCAAAGATGCCACTGAACAAAGCAAAACAAGATTGAGCGAAAGTATGATTATTTTTTTCATGGTTATATTAGTTACAGTTTGAATAATTATATGATTTTACAAATGCCTTTTTTTCCACGGCATCGTTTGATATTCTTTCGGTTACAAAATTGTTGGAATTATATTTTCTAGTTGCTTTGTAAGCGTAATATATCCTTAAATTTGGCGTTAATTTTTCCCATTTTTCATCATAAGAAGTAGAAGCAATACCCGTTTCTGCTAGCCCTTGAATAGGTTTTATATTGAATGGATAATAAACCATATCCCCTGTAAATACACTAGGGTCAAATGGGTGTCCTGTAATGGCAATATCATAGCCCCTTTTTGTTTTATCTGTAACCCAAGTTTGAATAGTATATAAGTCGAAAATCTTACCTAAATAACTTACTTCTACTTTTGAAAGGGCATTGTCTTGCCCATTGTATTCATAAACTCCAGTCAATCCGGTCTCTTTCACTATAACCTTAGTTAATCTCTTCTGAGAGTCCATGGTTACGGTAAATTGTTCTGTTAAAACTCCCCCCTTATCTTTGAAATCAACCCTTGTTAATAGCCCACCCGCATCATAAATATAATTGTCTGTTGAAGCATCTAATGTGGATGTTGTTTTTAACAGATTTCCTTGGGCATTGTATTCGAATTTTACTGGCCATTCCACAATTTTACCATTATCCTCATAGTTCAAAATCGCCTCTGAAAGTTTTTTATTCGCATCAAATTTATAAATTTCGTAAAGGCCGTCATCGTAAGAAATTTTTTGAACTAAACAGACGGTCTCTACCGGGGCGGGGTCAGCATCAGTGGTTTTTTTAATGCAAGATAAGCTGCAAGAAAAAATAAAAACAGTAGCAATTATTTTTTTCATATGTATTTAAATAAGTTTTATGCTACAAAAATCCTAGTTTTAAAATTACTAATCAATACGGCATTTGCCGTATTTTTCAATTTCTTAAAAATAGGATTTCCCCATTGAAATAAATTATTT
Source organism: Cytophagaceae bacterium (assembly GCA_031420365.1). GTDB lineage: Bacteria > Bacteroidota > Bacteroidia > Cytophagales > Spirosomataceae > Leadbetterella. The sequence goes on along the minus strand of JANOMP010000242.1, from coordinate 6,065 downwards.
AATATATTTGGGCAAAGTTGATTGGCAAATGTTTTACAAGCAGTGGATTTTATTCCTCTTTTTTATTCTCAATGGGTTTTTAAGCCATGGGCAATACGCTGTGTTTAGAGATAGCACTGGCAAAAGCAGCATTGGTGATGTACTTAAAAAAAACCTTTATTTTGCAGAAAGAAAAAATCTAGATTTTGGACTCGATAATGTGTGGTTTTGGATAAAAATTCCTTTGAGTAATCCTTTAAATAAACCTATTACAAAATATATTGTTCTAGAAAATACCTACCTAGATTTGGCACATGCCTATCAAACCGACGAACAAAAAGTAATCATTGATTTTGGCTCTAAAAACTATGAAACAGCTTTTGAAAGTCGTTTTCTTCAGCATCATTCCTTTATTTTTCCTATAGAAATTCCTCCAAAAGACCTTACTTATTTTTTTATAAAAGTACATAGGCATCAATTGTTGGTGACTGTGCCTTTAAAAGTTTTCAGCCTAGAAGAGTTTTATGAGTATGACACTCAAAAAAGGCTCATTTACGGTGTTTTTTCCGGGGTAATTCTCACATTAATTGTATTCTCCTTCGTGCTATTTTTAATAAATCGTCAAAGTCATTTTCTATATTATGGGGCTTATTTGTGCTTTTTACTTTTTTCTATTTTACTAGTTGAAGGGTATTGGGTCAATTACGTTCAGAAAATTAATACCCTCTTTTCAATATATAATTGGAGAAATGCGTCCAACAGTTTTTCTTCCCTTTTCTTAGGCTTGTTTATTAAATCCTTTGTTTTAAAAGATGCCGAGAACGATCGATTCATTAAAAAAATATTTTTTGTTTCTGTTTTATGCATTTGTATATCCTTGTTATTATTAGCACTCGAAAGACCATTCCATTTAAATCAATGGCCACAATCATTAATTATGACCTTCTTGCCATTTATATTGTTAATTTTGTCTTTATTGATTAATGTTTTCATGGTTATTTATAGTTTTAAAAAGGGTATTCAGCCTTTCATAGCCAAAATGTTTTTTATAGGCATTGTGCCTTTTTTTTTATACACTTTGTTTTCATATTTTCGCAACGGGGGCATGTTGAACTATAGTCCTTGGCTTTCTTACTTGATGCGACTAGGCTGTATCCTTTTCGATTCCATTATTTTATTTATAGCCATTGCATTACAAATAAAATTATTGGGAGAAGAAAAAGATAAAAACGTACAACTTGCTTTTCAAAATCAATTAAAATTGCTTCAAGAAAAAGAACGAATCAGCAGAGATCTTCATGACAGCGTAGGTTCACAACTCACCGTAATATCCACAAGTTTAGACAACGCCTCTTACCAAGCAGAAAAGCATATACTGAAGCCTGAAAAAATAAATCAAATACGTGAAAGTGTCGGAGATGCCGTTCAAAGTCTCAGAGATTCTATTTGGGCCACACACCAATCTGAAATAAATATTGAAAATTTTACCCAAAGACTTAAAACCTATTGCTCTAAATTATCCAATACCGACATAGCGGTTAGTATTCATCTTTCAGAGAAGAATATTACAATCAACGCATTAACGGCACTCTGTCTGTTTCGAATACTACAAGAATGCATTCAAAATACGCTAAAACATGCCCATGCTACACAAATTACAATTACTGGCAATTTTGAAAACCAAATAGGCAGTCTATGTATTGCGGATAATGGAGTAGGTTTTGAAATAGATGAGCTGGTTTTAAAAGAAAATTTTGGTATAGAAAATATGAAAAAACGCATAGAAGAAATTGATGGCACACTGCAGATCGTATCCCATAAAAAACAAGGCACTTCCATTTTGCTAGGTTTCCCAATTTAAAAAAATACGACAAATGCCTTATTGATTCACTAGTTGGATTAATCGTATATTTGATAAAAATTTAAAGATGATAAAAGTAGGACTCGTTGATGATAACCCCACTTTGCTTCGAAATATCGGACAAAACCTATCCATTTTTGAAGAAATTCAGATTGTATTCAAAGCAAATGGTGGACATGACGCCATTGACAATCTAAATAATCATCATCCTGACATGCTATTGATGGACATAGAAATGCCAGAAATGGATGGTATAGAAACCACAAGACGAATTAAAGCACTTTTTCCTGAAATGAAAATTATGATGCTGACAGTGCTCGACCGAGAAGACACGATTTTTGAAGCCATAAAAGCGGGAGCATCGGGCTATTTGGTTAAAGACGAACGTCCATCAAAAATAGTAGCAGCAATTGAAGAATTAATGGAAGGGGGTGCTCCAATGTCACCCATTATAGCCATGAAAACGCTTCAGATTCTTAGAAAACAAGAGATTAACAATATCTCGATTGGAGAAGTAGAAACCACAGAATCATTTAACTTATCAAAAAGAGAAGTGGAAATTTTGGAAAAAATTACAGAGGGATTAAACTATAATCAAATAGCCGACCAACTTTTCATATCCTCAAAAACCGCTAGAAAACATATAGAAAATATATATCAAAAGCTGCATGTACATTCCAAAATGGATGCGGTGGCAGTAGCCCAAAAGAATAGGTGGGTGTAATTTATACTTTTGTTTTCCCTAATACCAATTTTTTACTTCAATACCTCTTTCCAAACTCCATAAAGTACTTTCAAATCGCTCGTATTCAAAGATTTATTTGTTTCGTCGTTTACAAATTTACGTTTGAATGTAAGTATCGCAGCGGTACTATCTTTGATATCATAACCTATCACTTTTAAAGCGATCAAAGGCTTGAAATCTACGGGAACAATACTATTTGTAGTATCACCATACCAAATTCCGTACCCTTTGTAAGAAAGGCTTTTCCAATCAAAATTAATATTTGGGTCGTTTTTTCGGGTAGGTGCAATGTCGGCATGGCCAATGAAATTGGCTTGAGGTATCACATACGTTTTTTTAAGATGTGCCAAAAGTTTTTCTAATGATTCCATCTGTTTATCGCCAAACGGCTCAAAACCATTGTTGTCTAACTCAATGCCAATGCTAGAAGAATTAACGTCGGTCAAGCTTCCCCAACGTCCTGCCCCAGCATGCCATGCCCTAAGGTAATCGTTTAACATGTGATGCACAGTGCCGTCTTTACAGATTACATAATGAGCACTTACACTGGTACGTGGCAAAGTAAAGGTTTTCAATGTTTGGTCACAGCTATTTTGTGCGGTATGATGGATTATCACAAAATTGGGCTTACGCATATTAAAATTTGTTGTGCCTACCCAATCGACAGGTGCATTAAAACCGACAGTATCTTTTAAATTTGACGCCGCTATAATTTTACTATATTTTCTTGCTTGCTTTTTGTAGGATTTATTGGTGGTTTTATATGGATTTTGTACGCAAGAAATTATGAATATTAAAAATGAAATGGCTATTAAAAATGAGGTCTTTTTTTTGTTTTTCATTTTATCGAAGGAATAGTTCTAATTTTAAAAAATGATTTTGGCAAAAATAGTCGAAACTATGGCTATGTTGGCACAAAAGGATTCAAATTTTATCCATCCATTCCACAAACTGAGGCAAAGCCACTTTGGGATTTGGTAACTCTGGATGTCAGCGTTTTTCCCATTCTTTTTAGTGAACCCTTTGATAATTCAATAGGAAATATGTTTCTTATTGATCTTTGATTTTGATTTTTACCTATATATTTTAAATGATAACTTTAATATTTACCTATATATTTTAAAAGATATTTTTAGTTTTTACCTATTTATTTTAAAAGTATTGTATATTTGCATTCATAAAGCACTGGATATCAACAATGAAAATATATAGAGATAAACTAGACGAAGTCGTAAAGTGGAAAATCAAAGCTTCAAGAAAACCCTTACTACTAAATGGTGCTCGTCAAGTAGGAAAATCTTGGTTAGTGAGGGAGTTTGGCGAAAGCAATTTTAATGGAAAAGTTTTGACCATAAACTTTGAGAAAAGAAGGGATATTCATAAGGTCTTCGAAAAAAATTTGGATGTAAAAAGAATAATTTTAGAAATTGGTTTAGTTACCGAAACTAAAATAACAGAAGGAGAAATTTTACTATTTTTTGACGAAATTCAAGAATGCCCCAATGCTCTGATGAGTTTGAGATATTTTTATGAAGAAATGCCTAACCTGCACCTAATTGCGGCTGGTTCCCTACTTGATTTTGCATTTTCAGAAAATCCTTATCCGGTAGGGAGAGTAGAAACTTTAGATTTACAGCCCATATCTTTTGTTGAATTCTTACAAGCAAGGGGTCGCCATGCTACTGCACATTTTATCAAAACGGGGGAATGGCAAAACTTAGAAAGCGAAATACTCAAAAATATTCTCGAAGAAGAATACCGTAACTACCAAATAGTAGGCGGAATGCCCGAATGTGTAAGTATTTTTGTACAAAATAGTGATTACTCAGAAGTGCAAAAAATACAAGACGATTTGCTCTATGCTTATGAACAAGACTTCAAAAAATACCGCCCACAAGTGAGCGAAGATTGCCTCTTGGATATTTTATCAAATGCTACAAAATTTATAGGTAACCAAATTATCTATACCAAACTATCGGAGCGATTCACTAGCCCAACCGTAAAAAAAGGTTTGGAATTGCTTAAAACTGCACACTTGCTTCATACTGTAGAAAACGTTTCAATAAGTGGACTTCCTTTTACAAGTTCTGGCAAGCAGTTCAAAGTATTTTATTTGGATATCGGACTAATGCTCAGAAAAAGTGGCATAGACCTCAGAAGTATATACTTTAAAAACGAACTTAATCCTGCTTTCCAAGGGGCAATAGCGGAGCAATTTGTAGCTCAACAATTAGTTGCTCATCAAGGCACAAAACTAAAATATTGGGCCAGAACAGAGGGTAGTGCAAGTTCTGAGCTGGATTTTGTGATAGCATCAGAAGGGAAAATAATACCAATAGAAGTAAAAGCTGGCAAAAAAGGAGCCCTAAAAAGCCTAAAATATGTTTTAGAAAAATTTCACCATATCGAAAAGGCTATTGTGTACTCAAACGCCCATTCAGGTGTGGATGGGAAGATTCACTTTTTGCCGATTTGGTTAGCAGGGATAAAATTCAATTAGACTAAATGAATTATTCAGTGTCTCTTTTTTTCAAAAGCTGTTCAATATCATTCAAATCACGATTTCGTCCTGCTGCCTTCTTAGCCTCAATTAAGTGATGAAACTGAATGCTACGAATAGCAAAACCATCTTCTTCAAATAATCTCGATTCCAGATAAGCCTCTTCAAACTGTAATCCTTTTACTACAGTCAATATTTCTATAGAAACGGGAGGACGTCCAAAAATAAAAACATCAAAATTAGTTGTATCTTGAAATCTTGAAAGCGTTAAATCAAACATTGGCATGCCAAATTTCTTAAAGGCAAACTGTAATTTTTTAAAATTCTCTTCACTTGTTTTAACCCATATATTTAACTCTCCGGTGGTTCTTGAATACCCATAAAGAACTACAGAATATCCTCCAACCAACATATACTCCACTGAAGCGTCGTTTAGTGTTTGAATAAAATCACGAAAATCAGCATTAAAAATATTGCGCATTTAATTATTTTTTCTCATAGAAAAGACCGTCCTATCCATTCGGGGGGGATTGTTAATGTCAAAATTATACGCTACTGAATTTAGGTAAAAAGTAGCCTGTAATCTTTCTCTTACGGTAGTTTTTGACCAATACTCTTTTAACCCAAAAACTCATTAGAAAATCGGCTTCAATAAAATTTTGCTTCATACCTATTTCCGATCATCTGCAAACCTATCTCGATAGGTATTTCGATGCTCGTCATAGCAATTTTGCAAAATATTATTTCGTCAGAATGTCTTTTGAGTCTTTTGGGTTTAATCTTTCTTCATTGTCTTCAAACTTCCCAGCCCAATGAAAACCTCTATCCATTTTCATAATTTTCCAAGTCTTTATCAAATATATAAAAAGGATGACTTTTATTTTAATTTTTGAAAATTAAAATCAACCTATAGCCTCACATCACACCCAAAACACTCTCCAAGCCCACACCCCTAGAACCTTTTACCAAGAAATACGTAT
>JANOMP010000241.1:0-75876 GCA_031420365.1 Cytophagaceae bacterium | reverse complement strand
ACCTTGCGGATTTTAGGATTATATTAAAAGCGTACGCCTAAACTAAAACCAAAACGTATTCCCGCCCATGGGCCTTTGAAATCTACTTTTGCACCATTATTGTCAACGGTATAAATTGTTTCTAACAAAGGCAGATCATCTAGGTTTGCCAGCTCATCTCTTATAGCATCTTGCTCATCAGAAGACAGGTTTTTTTTACCTGAGATACTTCCTTTTGATGTACCATATTGCGGACCTAAAATACTCCAGTCAAGGTAAAATGATTTACTGAGTTTCCACTGAACCCCTAAAAGCAAACCTCCGGTTAAGGTGGTTAAATCTCCGCTAAGGGGAATAACTACAGCTATAAATTCGTCTTCATCAGTGCTGCTGGGAACTTCAAAATTTAAAGGACACTCGGCAGTATATTTAGTGTACCTTGCAAATGGCGCCACATAAAATCCCCGAAAAACACCTTTGCCCATGTAAAACCTAAATTCAGAAGATATGGCTAAATTTCCGGTTTTAAAATTTTTGATCTGATTCCAGGCTTCCTGATCATCAATTAACCTTTCAGCCTGTGAGCTAAAAGGCACCCCTGAATTGGGTGCATAACGGACACCTAAGCCAAAGACAATTTTCTTTGCAATAGCCCGCTCAAACTGGAAAGAATAGTTGTTCAACGGAATACCCAGCAAATTGACTTTTACAAGGTACTTCCCCGGCTTACTGATGCTTTTTACAGAAGCACTATCGGTTTGAGCAAATAACAGATTCATTCCTATAACCAGAAATAAAAACGCCGTTAAAATCATAGACTTGGCAAACGTTTGTTTCATAATTTAGTTTTATAATGAAATTTAACTCTAAGATAATATTTTATTTCATTAAACCTACACAAAACTTAACTATCTTATTATAAAACTTTAAACTCTAAATCCCCCCTATCTTACTCGTTTGCAACGAGGATTTTCGGGAATCGCGATTTTATCGCTAATTCGTATTAAATCATACATTATTTGCAGTAAATTAAAAATGTACTTCTCTATGACCCACGTTGAAAACGTGGATCATAGAAGTTACAAACGAGGACGATTGGGGGCTAGTGTTATGTTAATCATGTAATGACGGGTATAATCTTTTAAGTTTCACCCGTGTTCCTTATTTGTAAACTGCCAGTTTATCTTGCTGTTCTTATTATTCCTGTTTAATTGCCATGCTTCCACTTCTTCTTTAATCTTTCCCATTGTTGAAATATGCCTATTCAAACATTGCCCATTTAATACATGCAGTTCTATTTCTGCCATGTTAAGCCAACTTCCATGCTTGGATGTATAAACAAACGTCAAACCTGTCTCATTAAATATTCCGGTTCAAAGTGAGCCACTGATTCCGGGTTCAAATATCTTGTAAAAAGCAGAGGCATAGTGTTTCGAAAATTTACTAATTACAATACGTCATATTATATTTAACTTAACACTAGTTTCTCTTATTTTTTATACTTAAAATTAGAACCAAATTGAACTTTTAAGTTATAATCAAAATACTCCAAAGCCCTTTGGACTTGCTTTCCTTTCATAGCAATAAAATAGGGCTTTTTACCTTTTTTATTTACCAATTTAGTGTCAATTTTATATATTGTCCCTTCAGGAAAAGTGGCAATGAACTTGCTAGGAATACTTACTTTTAGGGCCTCAGGCACTTGCTGACCATTAATAGTTTTTAACTTCATTTTTTCTGATTTTAAATCGAACAAAGCTTCTGCAAAAACATCTAAAAAATGTTTTTTATTAAACTCTGGAACTTCATCAATCAATGACAACTGCATATTTTTTAACTTTTAATGATTCAACTGCAAAATAAATTGATTTTCTTCAAAATAAAATAGCTTGTAGCATTTTTTTTTGTAATTTTGCGGAACTTTTCTGAAACAAAAGATCAAGAAATGGCTGAAGTTAAAATTTTTTCTGGTTTAAATTCGAGATATCTGGCAAACAAAGTTGCATATTTTTATGGTAAAGAACTGGGAAAAGTTTCTATTCAACGATTTGCTGATAGTGAGATCTCTGTAAATTTTGATGAATCAGTCAGAGGTTGTGATGTTTTTTTACTTCAAAGCACTTTCCCAACTTCTGATAATTTAATGGAGTTGCTTTTAATGATAGATGCTGCAAGAAGAGCTTCTGCTCATTATGTTGTTGCGGTTATACCCTACTATGGATATGCCCGTCAAGATAGAAAAGACAGGCCTCGAGTAGCGGTTGGAGCTAAGTTAGTTGCAAATATGTTAGTTGCTGCTGGTGCTGATAGAATCATGACAATGGACTTACATGCGGGTCAAATTCAAGGATTTTTCGATATTCCGGTTGATCACCTTGAGGGTACTTCGGTTTTTGTGCCTTACTTGAAAACTAAAAATATTGAAAATCTCATTTTTGCTTCTCCAGATGTAGGAGGAGTTTCAAGAGTACGAAAATTCGCAAGCTATTTTGAAGCGGATATTGTAATCTGCGATAAACAAAGGAAAAAAGCCAATGAAATTTCAGGAATGCAACTTATTGGAGATGTTAAAGATGCAAACGTAGTTTTAGTTGATGACATGATTGATACTGGTGGCACAATTTGTAAAGCGGCGGAATTAATTATGGAAAAAGGGGCTAAATCTGTGAGGGCAATTTGTACCCATGCAGTTTTATCTCACAAAGCACACGAAAACATCAATAATTCAGTTTTTGATGAAGTCATAGTTTCAGATACTATTCCACTGAGACAAGACAATTCAAAAATAAAGGTTATTTCAGTGGCTGAATTATTTGCAAAAGCAATCGGCCGAATTAGAGACAATGGATCTATTAGTACATTATTTATAAATTATCAACATCAAATTACATTTTAATTATGAAAGTAACTGAGATTGTAGGGTATAAAAGAGCGAATCTCGGTCGTCAGTCTGCTCAAGAACTTCGTGCCTCTGGTATGGTTCCTGGTATTCTGTATGGCGGAGAAGAACAAGTTTCATTTTATGCTCCCGCCTACCTGTTCAGACCGTTAATTTTTACGTCTGACGCATTCGAAATTTTATTGAACATCGAAGGAAAAGAATACAGAGCTATTCTCCAAGATAATCAATTCCATCCGGTTAACGATACTTTAATACACGTTGACTTATTAGAAATTACTCCTTCTAAAATTATCACCACATCAATTCCAATCAAATTAACTGGAATTGCAATTGGTGCAAAACAGGGGGGTAAATTAGCCCAAACATTGAGAAAATTAAGAGTTAAAGGACCAGCTTCTGCTATTCCTGAATTTGTAAATCTCGATATCACTAATTTAGGTCTTGGCAAAGCATTAAAAGTAAGTGAAATTAGTATTGAAGGCATTACTATATTGGATTCAGAAGCAAATCCAGTGGCGAGTGTTACGATTCCAAGAGCACTTAGAGGCACGCTTACTGCCGAAAAATAATCGTATTTTATTTTTAGCTAATAGATTAAGAAGTTCCAATACCGGAGCTTCTTTTTTTATGCATACTTTACAATTAATTTCTGCACTAATTTAGGTAAACTTATTGATGCGGGTTCTTGAATAAATTCTATATTTGAGTTACTAATACAAAGATCTGTCTTGTAAGGATTTACAACAAAAATAGGAACATTTTTTGCAACATATCCTACCAAACCGGCAGCTGGATAGACTTGTAGACTAGTCCCGACTACAATAAAAATTTCTGATTTAGAGCAAATATCAGCTGCTTTGTCAATTAAAGGTACTTGTTCACCAAACCAAACAATATGAGGCCTTAACTGTGCATTATCCTCTGCTTTGTCTCCTAATTTTATTTCCTTTCCTCCTATTTCATAAATTAAATCTTCCTTGTTTTCACTTCTTACTTTTGAAAGCTCCCCATGTAAATGCATTACATTTTCAGAACCTGCTTTTTCATGCAAATTATCAACATTTTGAGTAATAATTTGAACTTCAAAATACTTCTGGAGATAGTTTAGAGCAAAATGTCCAGCATTTGGAATCGCAGATGCTGCTTGAGCTCTTCTTTTATTATAAAAATCTAATACCAGTTCAGGATCTTTTTTCCAACCCTCTGGTGTAGCTACCTCTTCAATGGAAAATGATTCCCAAAGGCCTCCCATATCTCTAAAGGTTTTCAAACCACTTTCGGCACTAATTCCAGCCCCAGAAAGCACAACTATTTTTTTCACTTGCAGCAAATTATTGTTTAAAACTAATATATAATTACAAAAAAAGCACCCAATAAGGTGCTTTTTGATAAAAAATTTGCTTTAAAATAGTTTTAGGTTTCCCCAAGCTTTAAACAATCTTCTAGGGTAAGCTCCTCCGGAACTGTACCTTTCGGAATTTTTACATTTCTTTTCCCCATCTGAATATAGGGCCCATATCTACCATTCAAAACCTTTACTTTATCATTTTCTGGATATTCTCGTATAATTTTATTCGCTGCAACTTGCTTTGCTTCGATTATCATTTGAACAACTTTTGCATCATCAATAGTTAATGGATCTTCAGTTTTTGGTATATTATAATACGTAGCACCATGTTTTATATATGGTCCAAATCTACCTTTATTTATCACTACTGGCAAACCCTCAAACTCTGCCATTTCTCTTGGCAACTCCCCATCTACCGACAATTTTTTGGTTTCAATAATTTCAATCGCTCGCTCTTTGGTCATTAACAAAGGATCCTCCCCCTTTTCTAAATTCGTATATTTCCCATTGTACAAAATATAAGGACCATATCTTCCTTCGTTAACCACAATTGGATTCCCATCATGAAGACCCAACTCTAAAGGCAATTTTGGACCTTTTAAAATTGACAAAGCTTCATCAAAATTCAAATTGGAAATCAATGTTCCCTTTTTTATTGACACAAAAGTAGGCTTATCGTCATCTGTGGCTTCTCCGACTTGAAGATAAGGCCCAAACTTGCCTATTTTAGCAAAAATTTTCTTTCCTGTTTCTGGATCAACTCCCAATTCATAAGAGTTAGCAGCTTTGGCCCCTTCAGCACCAGTTGCTTCTAGAATCTTTACACTAAAATCATCATAGAAATTCTTAATCATAGTCTGCCAAGGCACTTTTCCTTCTGCAACATCATCAAATTCACTTTCAACTTTGGCAGTGAATTTATAATTAAGTACTTCACCAAAATTTTCAACTAGATAATCGTTTACTATTATTCCTAGATTTGTTGGAAATAGCTTTGCCTTTTCCGAACCAAAAGTCTCTGAGCCAACAGTATGATTAACTTGACCATTTTTGAGGAGATATTCTTTAAAACTTCTTTTTTGACCATCTCTATCTTCCTTTACTACATATTCTCGTTTTATAATTGTTGAAATTGTAGGGGCGTATGTTGAAGGCCTACCAATTCCTAATTCCTCTAGTTTCTTTACCAGACTTGCTTCTGTATATCTTGCTGGTGGTCGAGAAAAACGCTCAGTGGCTTTCATTTCTGTAAGATTTAAAAGCTGACCTTTTGTCAATGGAGGAAGCATGTCTTTGTTATCCTCATCTTCGTCGTCAGTCGATTCTAAATAAACCTTCAAAAAACCTTCAAATTTTATTACCTCACCTGTGGCTGTCAATTCTTCTTGCCTAGTTGATATTCCTATTTTAGCAATTGTTCTTTCAATTATCGCATCAGCCATTTGTGAGGCAATAGAACGTTTCCAAATTAGTTCATATAACCTTTTCTCATTCCTTTCTCCGTCCACTTCTTTTGTAGAAAAATCTGTGGGTCTTATGGCCTCATGGGCCTCTTGAGCAGCTTTATCTTTGGTTTTAAAAACTCTAGGTTTAGAATAATTTTCTCCATAAGCATTTAGAATTTGACTTTTTGCATTATTAATTGCTTCTTGAGACAAACTGACTGAGTCGGTTCGCATGTAGGTAATTTTACCCGATTCGTAAAGTCTTTGAGCCAAAGTCATGGTTTGTAAAACCGAAAAACCTAATTTTCTGCCTGCTTCCTGTTGGAGTGTAGAAGTTGTAAAAGGTGCAGAAGGAGTTTTAGAACTAGGTTTTACTTCTAGACTATTGATATTATAAAGTGCTTTTTTACAATCTTCCAGAAATGCCTGTGCTTCATTTTCTAATTCGAAATTTTTAGAAAGCTCAGCGGTTAAAATTTTATTTTTATCTACCAGAAAATGAGCCACAATTTTAAAGCTCGATTTTGAATCAAACTGTTCTATTTCTCTTTCTCTTTCAACAACAATTCTCACTGTTACAGATTGAACCCTACCAGCAGACAAATTTTTCCTGTCTGCACCTGCTCGAATTTTTTTCCACAAAACTGGCGAAAGCTGAAAACCTACCAATCTATCTAATATTCTTCTAGCCTGTTGTGCATTAACTAAATCAAAATCAATTACTCGTGGATTTAAAATTGCCTTATTAATTGCATTTTCGGTAATTTCTCTAAAAACAATTCTTTTCGTTTGATTATCTAAACCTAATGCTTCCTTTAAATGCCAAGAAATAGCTTCTCCTTCCCGGTCATCATCAGTGGCTAACCAAACCTCTTTGTCTTTTGCTAACTTTTTAAGTTCATTTACCACTTTAACTTTATCACTTGATATCTGATATGTGGGTTCAAATTCATTATCAACGTTTACTCCAAGCTCTTTATCAGGCAAATCTCGGATGTGACCATAGCTGGATTTTACGATAAAATCGGATCCCAAATAGCCTTCAATTGTTTTTGCTTTAGCTGGGGATTCTACAATAACTAGATTTTTTGACATATGAAATTAGAAGGGAACAGTTTTGAATTTTGAAACAAAGTAAGTACATTAAACCTACAAACTGAAAATTTTTTTATAAAAAGCATTTTAATAAATAAATCCGTAAGACAAATTTTTAAAAAAATGCTAAAAATTTAAAGCTATTTTCTTGAAATATTACTATTTTACATTTCTATAATTTTCATAAATCAACAAAAATATGGCCTATTTTTTTGCGTGTTTCTTTCTAATAGAAATTTAATTTATATTTTTAATCCGATACGTCATTTTCATAAGATATTATCTTTCAATATTTTAATGACAAAAAAATGAATATTTCTTCTAAAAATCAATTAAATTGAAAAAATCCTAATTTTTTTTAAAAATCAATTCGTAATTTTGGAGGACTTAAGCATATTTTTAAACCATATTAAAGAAGTTGATGAAAGTATTTGATTTAGACATGATTAAGGCAGTTTATGCTCGTATGCCCGAAAGAGTAGAAGCAGCAAAGAAGTTATTGGGTCGTCCAATGACTTTAGCAGAAAAAATATTATATAACCATCTTTGGGATGCAATACCAGAAAAACCTTTGGAACGCGGTTCTGATTATGTAGATTTTGCTCCAGATAGAGTTGCAATGCAAGATGCAACGGCCCAAATGGCTCTTTTACAATTTATGCAAGCTCAAAGAGAAAAAGTAGCTGTTCCTTCCACTGTACATTGTGACCACCTTATTCAAGCAAAAATTGGTGCAGTAGAAGATTTAAAAATTGCAAACGAATCAAATAAAGAAGTTTACGATTTCTTGTCTTCCGTTTCAAACAAATATGGAATTGGTTTTTGGAAGCCTGGTGCAGGTATAATCCATCAAGTGGTATTAGAAAATTATGCATTTCCAGGTGGAATGATGATAGGCACTGACTCTCATACTCCAAATGCCGGAGGCTTGGGAATGGTGGCCATTGGTGTAGGAGGTGCTGATGCGTGTGATGTGATGGCAGGTTTGGCTTGGGAATTAAAAATGCCTAAGTTGATTGGTGTAAAATTAACAGGAACACTTAAAGGGTGGGCTTCAGCTAAAGATATTATTTTAGAAGTTGCAGGTATACTTACAGTAAAAGGTGGCACAGGAGCTATTGTTGAATATTTTGGTACTGGAGCTGATAAACTTTCTGCAACAGGCAAAGGAACAATTTGTAACATGGGAGCGGAAATTGGAGCAACAACTTCAGTTTTTGGTTTTGATAAGAAAATTGCTAAATATTTAACAGCAACTGGAAGAAGAAATGTAGCCATAGCTGCCGGAAAAATCAAAGAATTTTTAAGACCTGACCAAGACTGTATCGATAATCCATCTAAATACTATGATCAGGTAATAGAGATAAACCTATCTAAATTGGAACCTAGAATTAATGGTCCATTTACTCCTGATTTAGCTTGGCCATTATCTAAATTTGCTGCCGCAGTTAGAAAAAACAATTGGCCATCCAAATTAGAAGTAGGCCTAATAGGCTCTTGTACTAATTCGTCTTATGAGGATTTAACCAGAGCTGCTTCAATCGCAGCTCAAGCCGGAACTAAGTTTTTAAGAGCAAAATCTGAATTTACTATTACCCCAGGATCTGAGCTTGTTAGATACACTGCAGAAAGAGACGGGCTTTTGAAAACTTTTGACAAAATTGGTGGTGTTGTTTTGGCAAACGCTTGTGGACCCTGTATTGGACAATGGGCAAGACATGGTGCAGAAAAAGCGGAGAGAAATTCAATTATTACTTCTTTCAACAGAAATTTTGCTAAAAGAGCAGATGGTAATCCAAATACTCATGCTTTTGTAGCTTCACCAGAAGTTGTTACTGCATTAGCTATTGCTGGAGATTTAACATTTAACCCTGCCAAAGATACATTAACCAATGAAAGAGGAGAACAAGTTAAATTGGATCCACCATTGGGTATCGAGTTACCGCCATTAGGTTTCGATGTTTTAGATGCTGGCTATCAGAAACCAGCCAGAAGTGGTAAAAATGTAAAAGTAAAAGTTAGCTTAAAATCTGACAGACTACAATTACTAGCTCCGTTTGCTAAATGGGAAGGTACTGACCTTAAAGGATTAAAATTACTGATAAAAGCAAAAGGAAAATGTACAACAGATCATATTTCAATGGCCGGACCTTGGTTAAAATTTAGAGGACATTTAGACAACATTTCCAATAACCTCCTGATTGGGGCTGTAAACGCATTTGGTGAGGCTACTAATAAAGTCAAAAATCAATTAGATGGCAGTTTTGGTGAAGTACCATCAACCCAAAGAAAATATAAAGCCGCCGGAATCGGTACGATTGTAGTTGGTGATGAAAACTATGGAGAGGGTTCTTCTAGAGAGCATGCAGCTATGGAGCCTCGTCATTTGGGTGTAAGGGCGATTCTAGTTAAGTCTTTTGCTAGAATTCATGAAACAAACTTGAAAAAACAAGGGATGTTAGGCTTAACTTTTGCAAATCCTTCAGATTATGACAAAATTATGGAAGATGATTCGTTTGACATCATTGGGTTAACGAGTTTTGCTCCTGGTAAACCTTTAACTATTATTGCTAACCATACGAATGGTTCTAAAGACGAAATCGTTGTAAATCATACGTATAATAAAGCTCAAATTGGATGGTTTAAAGCGGGTGCCGCATTAAATATTATTGCAGAGCAAGCAGGAAAGTAAATTCTAAATAATACAAAAAAAGACCTTTAACTGAAGTTAAAGGTCTTTTTTTATTCAGTATTTTTGAAAATTCAACTTTCATTATCCAAAAACTCTTTAATTCTTCTGGCTTTATCTTTTCCTAAAACTCCAACCAATTCCTCAAATGGAGCATTTTTGGCGTTAGCAATGCTTTTAAAATGTGTGAGAACTTTAGTTGCAGTAATTTTTCCAATTCCGGTTGCCGACTCTAAACTACTAATTAAAAAACTCTTGGATCTTCTATTTCTATGATGTGTTATACCAAAACGATGGGCTTCATCTCTGCAGCGTTGAATCAGTTTCAAAGATTCAGATTTTTTGTCAATATAAATTGGAAGCGAATCTTCAGGGAAATAAATTTCTTCTAATCGTTTAGCAATACCAATTATTGGTATTTTTCCATAAATTCCTAAAGATTTTAAAGCATCACAGGCCGCCGAAAGCTGGCCTTTTCCTCCATCAATAATTATTAAATCTGGAAAATCGGCTTTTTCTTCGATTAGCCTCGTGTATCTTCTTGCTACCACTTCGTTCATGGTAGCAAAATCATCTGGGCCAACTACCGTTTTTGGAATATAATGTCGGTAATCCTTGGTAGAAGGCTGCCCATTCATAAAACAAACCATAGCCGATACAGGGTTCGTACCTTGAATATTGGAATTATCAAAACATTCGATGTGCCTTGGTAGTGTTTTTAATTGCAAATCTTGTTTCAGCTTTATTAAAACCCTATCTCTTTTATTGGAAGTTCCACTAGCGGCGGCTGCATCTCTTTCGGCTTTCTCATGTCTAAAATACATTACATTTCTAAGTGACATTTCGATTAATTTCTTTTTATCACCTATTTGTGGAATGACAATCTGTGCCTTAAAATCAATTTCTGGATTAACATTGGAAATTATTTCTTTGGCATCACTCTCATAAGTATTTCGTAAATCAAAAATTACAATTCCCAAAATCTCTTCGTCAGTTTCTTCTAATCTCTTTTTTACTTCTAATGTTTGTGTTCGAACAATGGTACCATTTATGACTTTAAGATAATTTACATAAGCTGCGGAATCATCAGATTGAATACTAAAGACATCAGCATCATGAATACTAGGTGTTACTACCGTTGCTTTCGACTGATAATTTGACAAGAAATCAAGTTTTAACTTATAATTATGTGCATCTTCAAATGCCAGATTTCTAGCTGAAACAGTCATTTTGTCCTCAAAATATCGTTTCGCTGGGCCAATATTCCCTTTTAAGATTTGATGGATTTGATTTATTTCATTTTGATATTCCAATTCATCTTGCAATCCTTCACAAGGTCCTTTGCAATTTCCGATATGATATTCTAAGCAAATCTTAATTTTTTTTGCAATTACATTCACTTCAGACAAATTATATTTACAAGTTCGAATGGTAAACAAACTAGTAAACATATCTAATAAGGCATACATTGCTTTTGCATTTACATATGGGCCATACATTTTCCCTTTTTGTCTATCCTCTATTCTCCTAGTAGTGATTACTCTAGGAAATCTTTCATTGGTGATGCAGACATAAGGATATGTTTTATCGTCTCTTAATAGAATATTGTATTTAGGTTGATGCTCCTTAATTAAGGTATTTTCTAATAAAAGAGCGTCATATTCAGTAGGAACAACGGTATATTCTAAGCGATAAATATTTGTGATTAGTTTTCTTGTTTTTTTATCAGCTTTATCGAAATTATAAAAATAGCTACTGATTCTATTTTTAAGATTTTTTGCCTTTCCTACATAAATTATTTCGGAACATTCATCATAATATTTATAAATGCCAGGCTCGTTAGGCAATAAAGGAAGTAAAGATTTATAATCGAATTTTATTTCTGACATGAAATCCTGAGAAAACTAAAAAAAATATAAATAGGCTAAAACACGATTTTTATACTTTTAATTAAATCTTTATAATGATTAATTATAAAATAATTGAGTTTCTATTTTAATAAACCAATAATCCAGACTAAAATTCCCGTAATAACTAAACCTAGAGATTCTCTGCCTAACTCTATATTTATGGTTTTCATTCCCATGGCATTTAGCCTAACACCCTCCCACTCTACTGGAAACTGATTGGCCGCCCAAAGCAAATAAATTAGGCCAACCGCCAAATACATTATTCTATCTCTTTTACCTTTTTTCCAAAGCAATAAAATGGGTAATAAATAAGTAGGTATCCAAACTATTGGATCTGGATCATTGTATTGAACAGCAGCAAAAAATAGAAATAATAAAGTGAAAAAATACTTTAGAATTTTAGAAAAATTATTTGACATAATAGAAAATATTAATTTGGGGTATTTATTCAAAATTAAAACTATTTCAAGTTTAATCAAATCTTTTAATAGAAATTTTTTATTCGTTACATGGAATTTAGAATACAGGTTCAAGAATTAAATGCAACAATTAAATTTATTTTGGGAAAATCTATTATTTAATAATTACGTTAAGAGGAATAATATTAGCTTGATTTCATAAAAATCCCATCCTTTTACATTCTAGAAATATGGAATACCAAATTTCTAAATGTAATTATAAAAACATTGCAAATATTTAATGAAAAGGCAAAAACGAAAAAAAACTTACGAAGATATGTAGATCTGTACTTGTCCATTAAATATTTTTTCCTACTTTTGTGGTGGCAAATTACCAGCTCCTACTTAATCCCCCAGGACCGGAAGGTAGCAAGGGTAGGTGGTTGTAGCGGTGAATTTGCCATTTTTTTTTCTTCTTTTATACCTTTACTTTTTATCTATTTTACAATAATGAAATTTTTTATAGACACTGCAAGTTTAAAAGAAATCAAAGAAGCTCAAGATCTGGGTATTTTAGATGGTGTAACTACAAACCCATCGCTTATGGCTAAAGAAGGAATTGGGGGAGCAGAAAATATAAAGAAACATTACAAAGCTATTTGTGAAATAGTAGACGGTGATGTGAGTGCTGAAGTAATCTCCACCGATTTTGAAGGAATGGTTAGAGAAGGAGAAGAATTAGTTAAAATTGATTCACAAATAGTAGTTAAAATACCGATGATAAAAGACGGGATAAAAGCTATTAAATATTTTTCAGAAAGAGGAATTCGTACAAATTGCACATTGGTATTTTCAGCAGGCCAAGCTTTATTGGCAGCCAAAGCTGGTGCTACCTATGTTTCTCCATTTATTGGCAGATTAGACGACATAAGCATGGATGGCCTTATTTTGATACAGGATATTAGGACTATTTATGATAATTATGGATTTTCAACTCAAATATTAGCTGCTTCTGTCAGACATTCGATTCATATATTAGAATGCGCAAAAATTGGAGCGGATGTAATGACTGGTCCACTTTCGGTCATTTTAGCTCTTTTAAATCATCCACTTACTGATAGCGGCTTAGCTAAATTTTTGGCAGATCACGCTAAAGTTAATTAAGAAAATTTTTAAAAAGTTTTTGCCATTTTATATTTTAATAGATGAGCGAACCCATAATTTCTCTTTCTAAAGTTGATATTTATCAAAAAGAAAATTTGATTTTATCCAACGTAAATTTTAGTATATCTAAGGGAGAATTTGTGTATTTGATTGGCAAAACAGGCAGTGGAAAAAGCTCTTTACTAAAAACCCTTTATGCTGATCTTTGGTTAGAAAAGGGATCAGCTTCCATAGTAGGTTTTTCTTTAGACAAAATAAAGCATAAAGAAATTCCTTATTTAAGAAGAAAAATAGGAATTATTTTTCAAGATTTCCAGCTTTTATCTGATCGAAATGTGCTACACAACCTTCAATTCTTTATGGAAGCTATGGGATGGGATGAAAAAGGAAAAATTAATAAAAGGATATCAGAAGTTTTAGAATTAGTGGGGTTGCCTGATGTTTTGAAAAAGATGCCACATCAACTTTCAGGAGGAGAACAACAAAGGATAGCGATAGCAAGGGCATTGTTAAATCACCCGGAGATTCTATTAGCAGATGAACCAACGGGAAATTTAGACCCAGAGAAATCAATAGAAATATTAAAGTTGTTTTTTAAAATAAACGAAGTTTCAAAAACCGCAGTGTTAATGGCCACACACGAGCTTGATCTTATAGAGAGATTTCCAAGGAGAACTCTTTATTGCGATGGTGGCAAAATCAACGACCTTGGAGATACTTTGTAATGCCTAATTTTAAAACTACATTTTGAGGTTTCAAAACAGTTTTAGCTCCTATCACAAAATAATCATTGTCTAAACCTACTATATTTCTGTTGATTAATTTAACTCCATTTGCTTGAAGAAGTCCTAGATTGACATCAAAATAAGTAGCTGAATGGCTGTTTTTGGATATTTTATACCCACAACCTAGATTTAACCCATAATTTAAAGTTGAACTCAAAAACCCTTCTACTTTTTTTACTTCGTCCTGGCCAAATCTTTCCATCATTTTTGAATTAAAAATTCTAGGACCAAAAAACGCTTCTAAATAGGGATTAAAGTTTGAAACTAAAGTTAGAGGGCGATAACGAACAGCAAAATTTGTCCAAATTTCATTATGACCCAAATAAAAATCACCACCGGGAGGGTAATTTTTAAATTTTGATTGCTGACGATTCGAAAATCCAACTTCAGCCCCAATAAATACTTTATTATTTAAAGAGGAATTATATAAAGGATTAAAAAAATAGGACATAACCACTCCAATTGAACTAGATTTTACGTATTCACTTTTTAAACCTTTTCTAAAATTTCCATAGGGATTGCTATTTACTAATGCAATGTTAAAGAATTTCCTATCTATAAAATCCTCAGGATTTGTTTGTGCAACTAATTCTAAACTTTTAGCAAAAAACAGAATACTTATAATTGATATTTTATTCATAAACTACCTAGCTTTTAGTACAGCAAATGGTATAATAATTTCTTCTAGTGACACTCCTCCATGCTGAAATGTATCCTTATAATGTCCCACATAATGGTTAAAGTTATTTGGATAGGCAAAGAAATAATCAGAAGTTGTAAAAAAATAAGAAGTTGACATATTTGGACTCGGCAATTTGTAATTTTCTGGCTTTCTAACTTCAATTACTCCATCTCTTTTATCATCTAAATTCAAATTTTTGCCTTGCTTATATCTCAAGTTTGTATTTACGTTTCTGTCACCAACAATCCTTTTTGGATTCTTCACTTTTACCATCCCGTGGTCTGTAGTTACTACCACTCTTCCTTTTTTAGATGCAATAAGCTTAAAGAAATCTAGTAAAGGGGAGTGTTGAATCCATGATTTAGTAATAGATCTATATGCAGATTCATCCGGTGCCAATTCTTTGATAACGGCCATATCAGTTCGAGCATGAGACAACATATCAATAAAATTATAAACCACCACCACTAAATCATCCTTTAAAAGATTGTTGAAATTTTCTACTATGTTTTTGGCTTGAGAATTGTTTAAAATTTTATGATAGGAAAACTTATGACTTAAATTTTGTTTTTTTAATTGTCTTCTTAAAAACTCCTCTTCATTTTTATTTAAGCCTTCTTCATTTTCCCCCTCGTCAGTCACCCATAAATCGGCATGTTGCTTTGACATTTCTAAGGGGGTTAGTCCTGAGAAAATAGCATTTCTTGCATAAGAAGTGGCAGTTGGAAGGATTGAATAATAGGTTTCGTCTTGCTCTACGCTAAATAAATCATTGATAATCTCTTCAAAAATTTTCCATTGATCTAGCCTGAAATTATCTATCAAAACAAAAAATAGAGGAGATGTGCCATTAATTAATGGAAAAACTTTTGTTTTCATTAGGTTATGGGACATAACAGGCTTTTTTACTTTAGGATCAATCATCCATCCTTCATAACTATCTTCAATAAAATTTGAAAATCTGGCATTAGCTTCCGATTTCTGCATCAAAAAAACTTCCTCCATAGATTTATCTGCAGAATTATCAATCTCTAACTCCCAAAAAACCAACTTCTTATAAATCTCTACCCATTGATTAAAATCTAGATCATCATTATATTCCATTGAGATTTGTCTAAAATCTTGCATATAGCTGGAATTGGTTTTTTCAGAAACTAGTCTTTTGTTTTCTAAAATCTTTTTAACTGAAAGCAATATTTGATTTGGATTTATTGGCTTTATTAGATAATCGGCTATTTTGGAACCAATGGCCTCTTCCATTATTCTCTCTTCTTCAGACTTAGTAATCATAACCACTGGAATATTTGGCTTTATTTTTTTTATTTGAACCAAAGTATCCAAACCAGTCATTCCTGCCATCATTTCGTCCAAAAAAATGATATCAAAATTTTGCTTTTCCACTAAATCTAAAGCGTCGGCACCACTCGGTACTGGAGTCACATCATATCCTTTGTTTTCTAAAAATACAATATATGGTTTTAAAAGTTCTATTTCGTCATCGGCCCAAAGAATGGTGAATCGCTGCATATTATTTTTTAAATGAATTTTACTATTAAATGGTATACGCTATTTTTTTCCTATAAATTGTTTAAACCTATCAAAATCTTCTTGGGTATCTATGCCCATACTTTCATTAGAGGTTTCCTGCATTGAAATTTTATATCCATTTACCAACCATCTTAATTGTTCAAGCTTTTCAACAACCTCCAATTTACTTACTGGAATTTTTACTATTTTTTCAAGGATATCTGCTCGAAATCCATACATACCTAAATGTTTAAAAAACGAATGATTAACCAGCCAGTTATCAATTTCTTCATCTCTTACAAATGGGATTGGCGACCTACTAAAATACAAAGCCTGTTTGTTTTCTCCTATTACCACTTTTACTACATTGGGGTTCAGTAACTCCTCTATTAAAGAAATTTTCTTATACACCGAAGCAATCTCAGTTCTATTATTAAAAATTCCGCATAAATCATCAATAGTATTCGGAGAAATCAAAGGTTCGTCGCCTTGAATATTTATGGCAAAGTCGAATTCCTTTGCTCCACCGTAAATAACTAAAGCCTCGGCACATCTGTCTGTTCCTGACAAATGTTTTGTAGAAGTCATTACTACTTCAGCACCAAAACCTTTAACTTTCTCAAAAATCAATTCATGGTCAGTTGCTATAATAACTTTACTTAAGTAGCTAGATTTCAGACATTGCTCATAAACAAATTGTAAAATAGATTTTCCATTCACCTCCTGAATTAACTTCTCTGGAAATCTCGTTGACGCATATCTTGCAGGAATAATCCCAAGTATTTTCATTTGATTTAATTTTCCATTACAAAACTAAGCAAGTTTACCTAAAACGAAACATTGATTAAACAAAATACAAAATTAAAGTATAAATAATCTAATTTTGCATAATAGTATCCTTTCCAAATATGAAATTTAAGATTCTAATTTTGTTAATTATTTTTTCAAAAAGTTCTTTTGCTTTAAAAATTCAAAACGCAGATTCTTTAAGAACTGAAATAATCAATAATTTTGTTTATGTTGTACATAAAGTGAGCTCAGGCGAGACTTTTTATGGATTAATTAAAAAATATAAATGCCCATTAGAGGAGATATTTGCGCTAAATCCTTCTTTAAATAATCTAACTAATATTAGAATCGGACAAGAACTCAAGTTTCCGCTAAAGAAAAATGGTAAACCAATTGAAGTAAACGTTCAAAAAAAAGAGATTATCAAAAAAAACAAAGGGAATGAAGTTGATTCAATTAAGAGAAAAACTTTAGAAAAAAAAAGTAATTTACATATTGTAGCAGTAAGTGAAACTATTTTTTCAATTTCAAAATTGTATGAACTTGAAATGATAGATTTAGTGGAAGTGAATAGAATCACTGGAAACAAAATTTCTATTGGTCAAAATCTTATAGTTGACAAAAATGAAATAATTAAACTACTAAAAGGTAATGCTACCAAAACACCTAAAGAATACAAATTTATTCCAACTTTAAAAGGAAAAGTAGTAAGTGAACAAGGCGTTGCTGAGGTAATAAATACTACTAATCGAAGTAGAAATTATTTAGCTCTTCATAAAACTGCAGCAGTTGGAACTATTATTAAAGTAACTAATGAAGCTACTGGAGCAAGTATTAATGCTAAAGTTGTTGGCAAAATTAATTCCAAAGGGCCAGATCAAGGGTTATTGATTAAACTTTCGCCTTTCGCATTTTATCAACTTAAACCAAAAGACTCTAAAATAAGAGCCAAAGTAGATTATTTTAAATTAAATACTTTATAATTAATACAAATGATATCTCAAATTACTAAAGATCTTTTAGAAGAAAAATTTGAGAAATTTAATCAAATTGGATTCATAAAAAATGATCCCATTTGTATTCCACATCAATTCACTTTAAAGCAAGACATTGAAATAGCAGGTTTTTTTGCTGCAATATTAGCTTGGGGACAAAGAGTTACAATTATTTCAAAGTGTAATGATTTAATGAATAAAATGGATAATGCTCCTTTTGAATTTATAAAAAATTGCAAAAGTTCTGATTTAAAAATTTTTCAATCTTTTGTTCACCGAACATTTAATTTTACTGATCTTTTATATTTTATTGAGTTTTTTAAATACCACTATTCAAATTTTGATTCATTAGAAGATGCTTTTTTGCAAAGCAATAGCTTAATATCTCAAAAAGAAAGACTTATTTTCTTTCAAAAATATTTTTTCTCTATTGAAGATTTTCCTAATAGAACAAAAAAACATATCTCTAGCCCAATAAAAAATTCAGCTTGTAAGCGAATTAATATGTATCTTAGATGGATGGTAAGACAAGATAATAAAGGAGTAGATTTTGGTATTTGGAAAAGAATAAAACCTTCAGAATTAATATGTCCTTGCGATGTGCATGTGGAACGGACAGCCAAGATTTTAAAATTTACTGCTAGAACAAAACCAGATTGGCAAATGGCAGAAGAGATAACGAGCATATTAAAATCTATAGACCCAATTGATCCAGTAAAATTTGATTTTGCCCTATTTGGATTGGGCATTGAAAACTATTTTGAAGGACAACTTTAATTAAAATTTCCAAAAATTTTAATTAAAGTATTGACAAATAATAAGTCCATCTCTTAATTTGAACGTTTCAAAAAAAAATCAAAATTCAATGTTTCAAAAAAAAGTAATTTTATGAAATTATTATTACATAATTTCCTTTAAACTAAGCTTTCATTTTAAGAGTGCATTAAAATATATTATATTTGCATTGTGGATAAAATAAAACTCGAAATACTTGACTTATCTCCTAGCCAGTTACAGGCGGGATCTTTTACTTTAATTCTTTCTGAAGTTAATGGTGAAAGAAGATTACCTATAATAATAGGCATGTTTGAAGCTCAGGCAATTGCAATCGAAATGGAGAAAATTCAACCCTCTAGGCCCTTAACCCATGATCTTTTCAAATCTTTCTCAAAATCTTTCGATTTTTCGGTTGAAGAAATACATATTTCTGATATATCAGAAGGAGTATTCTTCTCTAAAATAATATGTACTGATGGAATACGTCAAAAGAACATAGATGCACGTCCTTCTGATGCAGTAGCTATTGCTTTACGTTTTAATGCGGCAATTTTTACGAATGAAAATGTATTAAATGAAGCTGGAATAAGTGCTGCGGATGTTAATAATCAAGAGAAGGATATTGAACCTCCTAAAAAAGTGAAAGTAAAATCTGCACAAGAAATAAATGCAAATTCAATAGAAGAACTTAAGAAAATATTGGAAGAGGCTATTAGAAATGAAGATTATGAAAAAGCCGCTAAAATTAGAGATGAAATAGATAAAAGAAATTAATAGTCACATTTTACTATTGTAAATAATATAATGACCGACTTATTCTCACTCTTTATATTTATAATTAATCCTAATGATAAGAATATTAAAAAACTTCCTACCAACACCCAATTCCTCAGAAAATAAATTTTTAAGGATTCTTTCCTATTTAGATATTTTCGGAATTTTCCAAAAAGATCCTTTTGGCAACTGGTTAATTTTAAAAAGAGCTATAATTTTTTTGGCAGGCTGGCCTACTTATTGGAGGATAGCTATTGTAAACAAACTCAAGATTGAAGGCACTGAATATTTAAAAAATTTACCAAACGAAAATGTTTTTTTCATTTCTAATCACCAAACCTATTTTGCAGATGTAATTTCATTTTATCATATCTTTTGTAATGAAAAATGGGGGTTTGGAAAAAAGCTAATTCCAATATATCTGTTTTCTCCTCGAGCTAAAATTTTTTATGTTGCAGCAAAAGAAACAATGAAAACAGGAATAATACCAAAACTATTTAGTTTAGCTGGGGCTATTTTAGTGGAAAGAAGTTGGCGTGCAGAAGGAATAAATGTAAAAAGAGAAGTAGATTCTTCAGCAGGAGACAATGTATCAAAGGGTTTAAAATTTGGATGGGTTGTCAGCTTTCCACAAGGTACTACAAGTCCTTATGCTCCAATCAGAAAAGGTACTGCTCATATTATTCTTCAAAATAAACCAATTGTTGTGCCGGTAGTAATTAATGGTTTTAGAAGAGCATTTAATAAAACTGGGTTAAAATATAAAAAAAGAAATACTGAGCTAAGTGTAAAATTTAAAAAGCCCATATATTTCAATGATAATCAAAGCTTAGAAGACATAACGCTAATAGTTCAAAACATTATTGAACAAAGCATGCCTGAACAAATTGCAGAATGGAATGCTCTTAAAGAATCAATAAAAAAAGGAGATTGAACAATTAAAAAATCTTAAAATTTTTAAGTAAAATTTCTTCCCGAAAAAAAATAATTATATTTGTTTTTAAGATTTAATGTAAGCTAAATGAGTTTTAATAAAAGATTAGGAAGTTATCCAGGAATATTAATCATAATAAGCTTATCAGTAGCACTTTTTATGATTGGATTTTGTGGTTGGATAGCTCTTTCTTCAAAAGAATTAATAAAATATGTAAAGCAGAATATAGAAATTCAGGTCTATTTAGAAAGAGATTTAGATGCAAACGAAATAAGTCAATTAAAAAGCGACTTGATTAACTTATCGATTGCTGATATAAAAAATAATGTTCCTCAAATTTTTTTAATCTCAAAAGAAACAGCCGCTGAAATCTTCTTTAATGACACCAAAGAAAATTTTCAAGATGTTTTAGGAGATAATCCTTTTAGAGATTCATTCACTATTAAACTCAAAGAGGAATATATAACTGAGCTCAAATTAACTCAAATAAAAACTAATATTGAAAAAATACCCTTTGTTTTTGAAGTAGATTATGCAAAAGATTTCTTAAAAGGAATCATATCTAATGTGAATAAAATTTATAAAGTTTTGGCAATTGTAGTTATGATATTTTTTATTGCCACCCTACTTTTAATTAACAATACAATCAAACTTGCATTATATTCTCAACGATTTATTATTAGAACTATGCAATTGGTAGGGGCAACAGATTTTTTTATTCAAAAACCATTTCTTAAAAAAGGCTTTTTTCAAGGTTTTGTTGCTGCAATAATTTCTGTGGGCTTAATTTTTATAACTAAAAAAATAGCTACTTATCAAATTGATGGGCTTGAATTAATACAAAACAATAGTTCGATTTATATATTGTTCGGAATATTACTGATTTTAGGCCCTTTGATAGGAATTCTAAGCACGTTCCAGTCTATTGCCAGATATCATAAAATGGATTTAGATAAATTATATTAAAATTAAATAATGAAAGAAAAAAATTTAAAAAGCCCTGATAAGTCTTCCAGTGAAAATTTCGATGGTTTGCCTTTCGCAAAGTCAAATTTTAAGATTATGATTGTAGGTATCATTTTAATTATTGCTGGATTTATTATCATGACACTTGATAAAGAAGAGTTTGGTTTTGGATTTATGGGATTAACCTTGGGGCCAATTATAGCTTTTGTTGGATTTATGATTGAGTTTTATGCATTATTAAAGAAAAAAGCATAATTTTTAATGAATATTATACATGCAATTATACTAGCTATAATTGAAGGAATAACTGAATACTTGCCAATAAGCTCAACGGGTCATATGATTATTGGGGCATCATTTATGGGAATTGCTAATAATCCTTTTACCAAGATTTTCGAAGTAAACATACAATTTGGTGCAATTATAGCCGTACTTGTTTTATACTGGAAGCGTTTTTTTCAATCCTTCGATTTCTATTTTAAACTTCTAGTAGCTTTTATACCTGCAGCTATTATTGGATTTTTATTAAATGATTTTATTGATTCCATTCTTGAAAATGTATGGGTAGTGGCTACTACGCTATTATTGGGAGGTATAATTTTAGTTTTTATTGATAAATATTTCGAAAATAAAGAAACAAAAGAAAATGCTTCCTTTAAAAATAGCTTTATAATAGGGCTTTTCCAATGCCTAGCAATGATTCCAGGGGTATCAAGATCTGCAGCTTCAATTATTGGAGGAATGTTTCAAGGCTTAAGTAGAAAATCAGCTGCAGAGTTCTCTTTCTTTTTGGCTGTGCCCACTATGTTTGCTGCTTCGGGGTATAAACTTTTAAAAGGGTACAAAAATGGAGATTTAAATTTTGACTCATCTGAGCTTTTATTATTAGGAATTGGCAACTTAGTCGCTTTTATTGTAGCAATAATAGCAATAAAATTCTTTATAGGATTTCTTCAGAAACATGGTTTCAAGGTTTTTGGATATTATCGAATTGCCTTAGGATTAATTTTGCTTTGCCTTTTGTTTATGGGCGTAGATTTAAAAATAGTGTAATGCAATCGACAGAAAAAGAGATTCCATACAATAATCAAGTTCTTTTAATAGATAAACCTTTAACTTGGACTTCTTTTGATGTTGTAAATAAAATTAGATATGCAGGGAAATTTAAAAAAGTTGGGCATGCTGGAACTTTGGATCCATTAGCTACTGGACTATTGATTTTATGTACTGGAAAAAAAACAAAAGAAATAGACATTTACCAAGGTCAAAAAAAAGAATATACCGGTAAAATAATTCTTGGAAAAACCACTCCTTCTTTTGACTTAGAAACAGAAGTCGATAAAGAGTTTCCAATAGAACACATAAATTCTGATATGTTAGAAACTGCAAGAAAGAGTTTTGTTGGATTTATTCAACAGATACCACCAGCTTTTTCAGCTATTAAAGTAAATGGTAAAAGAGCCTATACTGCAGCAAGAGCAGGAGTGGAAATAGAACTAAAATCAAGAGAAATAGAAATTTCAGAATTTGAAATAAATGCTAATAATTTTCCAGAGATAGACTTCCGGGTGGTTTGCTCCAAAGGTACCTATATTAGGAGTTTAGCGAGAGATTTTGGTTTAACTTTGGCTTCGGGTGGATATCTGAGTAGCCTTAGAAGAACAAAAATTGGAGATTTTTCAGTTGAAAATGCGTATTCGGTTGATAATTTTGTAAAAATATTAAAAGCTGAAAATGAAAATTTATAACAAACTAATTGATTTTCAGGCAATTGGGAATGCAGTTGTAACCACAGGCACTTTTGATGGAGTGCATGTGGGCCACGTAAAAATCATAAAACGACTAGTAGAAATTACAAAAAAAACTGGTGGAGAAAGTGTATTACTTACATTTTGGCCTCATCCGAGAGTAATTGTATCTCCTACAAACGATGATATTAAGTTGTTATCTACAATTGATGAGAAAACAGAAATATTAGCCAAACTAGGGATTGATCATTTGGTGATTCTACCTTTTACAAGGGAATTTTCAGAGCTAAGTTCTGAACAATACATTGAAGATATTTTGACAGAAGGTTTAGGAACAAAAGTTTTAGTAATTGGTTATGATCATAGATTTGGGAAAAACCGCGAAGGCGGAATTGATTATTTATTGAAACATTCAGATCGCTTCAAAATACAAATAGAAGAAATTTCAAGGCAAGAAATTGAAAATATCACAATAAGTTCTACTAAAATAAGGAATGCGATAATTAATGGAAAAGTTCAGATTGCCAATGAGTTGCTTGGAAGGCCTTATAGTTTTTCAGGGCATGTTGTGAAAGGCAGACAACTAGGTCGAACAATAGGCTTTCCAACTGCTAATGTACAAGTACAAAAAAACTATAAGCTGATTCCAAAAAATGGTGTGTATGCCAGTAAAATAACCCTTAGAAATTTAGAATATGAAGGAATAATGAATATTGGTAATCGGCCAACTGTAGATGGAATTGGTAGAACCCAAGAAGTCCACATCTTTGATTTTAATGATGATATTTATGGTGAAATATTAAAAGTAGAAATTATTGAATTCATAAGAGAAGAAATAAAATTTGATTCAATTGAAAAATTAATTGCCCAAATTAAACTGGATTGTGAAATAGCAAAAAAAATACTCCATTAAATATATGCAAAATAGTACTAGAAAGAAAATCACTTTTGTTGCAATTTCAGTAGTTTGTATTTGCGCTTTATGGTACTATCAATTTCATATTTTAGTTAATATCCCTTTGTGGGATGACTTTCATGGTATTATGTTGCCAGTTTATAACTTATTTACCGATTTACCATTAAAAGAAAAGTTTGATAGCTTCTTTTCCCAAAATAACGAGCATAGGGTTGCTAATGATAGATTTTTTATGTTATTAATTTATCTAATTTCAGGAGGTTTTCAAATGAAAATTTTAGCTTTAATAGGATTTCTTAATTTAATAATGATTTTTATTCTTTTCTTAATTGCCGCTAAACCCTATGTATCTAATATACTAAAATTATGTCCAATAATATTTTTAATTTTTCAAGCACAATATTATGAAAGTTTACAATCATTGATGGTTCCTTTCCAAAATTTTTCTGTCATACTTTACACTTTTTTAAGTTTCTATTTTTTAACTTTTATTAGAAAATTTAGTTTTCAAATTGCCCTATTTTTTGCAATTATAGCCCTCTATTCTCATGGAAATGGAATACTTTGTTTTATTATTGGCGCAGCATTGCTTGTTTTTCAAAGAAAAAACAAATTGGCGGTAATTTGGATTGCCCTCGCTTCATTAACAATTTTTATATATTTTATTGGATATGAAAAACCAAGTTGGACTTCTGAAATTTCTCCTTCAAAAAGTCTGTTTTCAAGCGGAAAATACACATTTGAATTTTTAGGGTCATACCTCTTAAATATTACTGACCTATCAAATAAATTATCAGAATATGGAAAACTTGTTTCATCAATAGGAGGATTTGCTTCTATATTGCTTTTTGGGTTTTTCTTTTTCAAAAAGTATCCCTTTGGATATAAAAACAACAAAGGATATTTTACAAAATTAAGGCATTCAAAATTTGATTTGTTTGTCTTATTATGCTTTGGTTTTATTTTTTCAACTGCCATATTAATAGGAATTACTAGGACTGGATTTCCGATTTTCAGCAGGTACACTATTAATTCAGCTATGCTTCTTTCTTTGATTTATATTTTTATTATCACAAATATTAAAAAAAGTAATGCAATTTCCATATTAATTTCTTTTATCACATTTAGTGTATTGTTGATTTCGTATTTTAACACATACGAAATGGCTATATTTAAGAAAAAAAATGCAATAACGGATGGAATAAATTGGAAAAATAGTGGCACTTGGGTAAATCAATACGCTGATAAAGAACACATAGCAAGATTAAACCCACTTTTAAATGAACCTTATAAAAGCGGAAAATACCAATTTCCAGAAAATAGTTTAGAAACATTAATGAAAGAAAATTATTTACTTTCAAATGATGTTATTAAAGTAAAACTTCTTGGAAATTTTCTAGAGATACAAGAAACAAATGAAATATCCGAGAAAAAAGAAAACGGGATTTATTATGTATTAAAACACAATTCTAAAGAATATATATTCCCAAGTTTTCACAAAAAAAATAATTTATTTCAATTCCTGAAAACTAGAAGATATTTCTCTAATCAACATAAAACATCTTTTCCTAAAAATCTTTTACCTTCTGGCGAATATCAATTGTACAGAATAAAATATGAAGGCCTTCATAGCGAGAATACAATAATTAATTTAAAATTATTACTTTAGAATCTGATACAAAATAACCTTTACATTTTGCCTCTTTCTTTTGCCTTTTTTCTGCGTTAAAAAATCATTGAATAGCTATACTATTTAAAGATTTTTTGCCTTGAAGAATAACAAAATAAATTCGTCAATTCAGTAAACCTTATTTCTTAACAGATCCTTAGTATCAAGCATTTCTAACATAGCTTCCCAATACTTTTATGTAATCTCCATGTTTTTTTAAAATGTTTTGGAAACCTACATCCTTCGAATAGCCCAAAATTTCAACAAAAAACCAAAAATTAAAATCTTCGTCTCCTTTATATGGTCTGCTCTCTATTTTTGTTAGGTTAATATTTTCATTTTTAAAATCTAATAAAAAATTCGCTAATGCTCCAGCTTCTTCTGTATGCGGAAGTCTAGCAACAATAGTGGTTTTATCATTGCCCGAAGGTAAATTTTCGAATTTTTTAGAAATAATAAAAAATCGCGTTCGGTTATTACTGTTATCTTCAATATTATTGAACAAAACTGGCAGCCTAAATAACTTTGCGGCTATTTCACTACAAATGGCAGCAGCTTCTGGATCTTCAGAAGCTAATTTTGCCGCTTTAGATGTGGATTCTACTTGGATTTCTTCCGGGTTAGTTTGTTCAAAATATTTATTTAAAAAGCCTCTACATTGCCTAAAAGCAATGTCTTTTGAATAAATTCTTTTAATTTTTGAGGGGTTCTCGGCTTCAGTAGCCATTGCAAAATGCACAGGAATTTTTAACTCAGCGGCAATATTCACGTTGGTTTCATTCAATAAATCTACTGTTTCATAGACAATTCCTTCTTGATTATTTTCGATTGGTATTACCCCAAATTTTGCTCTTTCTGTTTCGACTGCTTCAAAAACAGCTTTGATAGTAGGTAGGGTCATATATTCGGACATTGCTCCAAATCTACTTTCTGCAGCTTGATGCGTAAAACTACCTTCAGGACCTAAATATGCAATTCTTTCTGGAAGTTCAATATTTCTGGCAGCTGCAAATATTTCTAAATAAATTGCTTCAATTGCTTCTCTATTTAAAGGCCCTTTATTTTGGACAAACATTCGCTCTAATATAGCCTTTTCTCTTTCAGGTCTGTAAATAAGCGTTTTAGTTTTATTTTTTATTTCCCCAACTTTATGAACCCAATTCATCCTTTGGTTTAACAATTCCAAAAGATTATCGTCTAATTTATCAATTTCACTTCTTAATTCCTCTAACGTCACAATGCTTTAAATTTAAATATTTAATCCTCTAGAATCACTTCTTTTTCTTCAGTAATATCTTGTTCAATTATCAAATTATCAATAATAAAATTCTGGCGTTCTGGCGTATTTTTACCCATATAATAGCCCAATATTCTATGAATAGAAGATTCCTTTTCTAATATAACAGGTTCTAATCTAATTTCTTTTCCTATAAAACCTTCAAATTCATGAGGAGAAATTTCCCCCAATCCTTTAAATCTTGTTATTTCAGGACGTCCTCCAAGTTTTTGAATTGCTCTCTGTCGTTCTTCATCTGTGTAGCAATAAATGGTTTCTTTCTTATTTCGTATTCTAAACAAAGGGGTTTGTAAAATATATAAATGACCTGCTCTTACCAAATCTGGAAAAAACTGCAAGAAAAAAGTTAAAAGTAATAAACGAATATGAGACCCATCCACATCGGCGTCAGTGGCAATAATAATTTGGCTATATCTTAAACTTTCTATATCATTTTCAATATCAAGCGCATGTTGCAATAAATTAAACTCTTCATTTTCATAAACAATTTTTTTACTTAATCCAAAGCAATTTAGAGGCTTACCTCTTAAACTAAATACTGCTTGTGTTTCAGGACTTCTTGCTTTAGTAATTGAGCCACTAGCGGAATCGCCCTCAGTAATGAAAATCATAGTTTCTAGTCTATTCTCATATTTTTCATCCCCTAAATGAAATCTACAATCCCTTAATTTTTTATTATGCAAATTTGCCTTTTTTGCTCTTTCGTTGGCAATTTTCTTTACTCCTGCTAATTCTTTACGCTCTCTCTCTGATTGTTCAATTCGCTTTTTTAATGCATCTTTAACGATAGGATACATATGTAAATAATTATCTAAATGTTCCTTCAAAAAATCATTAACAAATGTTCTTACCGTAGCAGCGTTTTCTTCCAAAGAAATATTGGAAGAGCCTAACTTAGTCTTTGTTTGAGATTCAAAAACTGGCTCTTGTATTCGAATAGATATTGCTCCAATTATAGACTGTCTAATATCTTCTGGAGCATAATCCTTATTAAAATGATCTCTAACTGTTTTTACAATTGCCTCCTTAAAAGCCGAAAGGTGGGTGCCTCCCTGAGTGGTATTTTGACCATTTACAAACGAATAATACTCCTCTCCATATTGATTTCCATGAGTAATTGCAACTTCTAAATCTTCACCTTTTAAGTGAATAATTGGATACCTTAGATTAGATTCATCTGTTTTTCTTAACAACAAATCCAATAATCCATTTTGAGAAATGTATTTTTTCTTATTAAAATTTAATACCAATCCTGCATTCAAATAACAATAATTCCAAATCATATTTTCCACATATTGTGGAATAAAATGATAATTTTTAAAAACTTGCGCGTCAGCAATAAACTCAACCAGTGTGCCATTTTTTTCTGAAGAAATTTCAATTCCCGATTCAGAGACCAGTTCGCCTCTTTCAAAAATTGCAGTTTTACACTCTCCTTCTCTATAAGACTTTACAATAAAATAACTTGAAAGTGCATTCACAGCTTTGATACCAACTCCATTTAACCCAACAGACTTTTGAAATGCTTTACTATCGTATTTCGCCCCAGTGTTTATTTTTGAAACCACGTCTACCACTTTTCCTAGTGGAATCCCACGTCCATAATCTCTAACAAAAACTTTTCCTTCATCCATAACAATATCAATAGATTTGCCATTTCCCATAGCGAATTCATCAATACAATTATCCATTACTTCCTTAAATAAAACATAAATTCCATCGTCAGGAGAAGATCCATCACCTAACTTTCCAATATACATTCCAGGTCTAAGTCGAATATGTTCTTTCCAATCTAAAGATTTGATACTGTCTTCGTCATACTTAACCTTATTTTCTTCAGACATCAGTTAATAATTTGTTGTTGTTAATCATAAATTGAAAAATATTTATTTACTTTGCAAAACAAAGTACTTTTTAAAAAACCATATTCATTAATTTAATTTACCAGATTTCTTACGTTACTTTGCAAAGAAATAGTTTTGCAATTAATAACAAAAAGACAAAATACGTTTTAAAATATGAAATTTCCCAAATTTAGGAATTCAAATCGATTCATGAAAGAGCTATCTTTACTTATTGTGTTTTTTTCGTTTTTAAATTCAAGTTTTGCTCAAACTATACCAACTAATGGGCCAATACCAATTCAAACTCCTGGTACAAATAATCCAGACATTACAAAAGACACAGAGGCAAAGAAAGAAGCTAAAAAAAGAACTGCTCCAATTAATAGAATACCAGTTAATGAAGCCACAAATACTAGAGAAATAACACTTGACCCTAAAGACATTCAAGCCATAGATCTGGAAGAGCAAACACGAATTAATAAGGAGGAAGAACTTGCCAAAGACTTAAAGAAAAGTAAAATTATAAAAAGAACTTTTGGTAGTTCCTTATTTAGTAATGCAAAATTTGACGCTACTGCTTCAGTAAATATTGCAACTCCTGGAAATTATGTCTTAGGACCAGGAGACAAATTAAACCTTGATATTTACGGATATTCCCAATTTAAGCAAGTAACTACCATTAATTCCGATGGTTTTATTGTTCTAGAAAAAGCAGGACTTTTAAATATAGGTGGTTTGAGTATTGAAGAAGCGGACAAAAAAATAAAAAGTGCATTTTCCAAAATATTTCTTGGTTTAAATGGAAAAGAAGGTTCTCCAGCCAACACTTTTTTGAAAGTTTCTTTGAGTGGATTTAGGTCCATAAAAATTAAGATTACGGGAGAAGTTGTTTCCCCAGGCACTTACACAGTTACCTCATTTACTAGTTTATTAAATGCAATTTATTCTTGTGGTGGACCAAATGAAATTGGTACTTATCGTGACATAAAACTTATTAGAAATAACCGGGTTGTATCAACAATGGATTTGTATGAAGTCATTACAAAAGGATATTCAAAAGGTGATTATTTATTAAAAGACCAGGATGTTATTCATGTTGGACCTTTTCTTTCTAGAATAGCAATGGAGGGTAACTTAAAAAGAACAGGGTTGTTTGAAATTTTAAATAATGAAACCTTTAATGAAGTCATTTCATATTCGGGAGGATTTGATCAATATGCCTATACTGACAGAATCAAGATTTATAGAAATACGCCAAAAGAAAGAAAAATATTAGATATAAAATCCTCTGATTTTAAAAACAATAAAGTTTACAATGGAGATTCAATTGTGGTAGAAAAACTTTTGGATAGATTTGAAAATTTGGTATCGATTGAGGGGGCAATATTTAGGCCTGGAGAATATTCATTAGATAGTAATCCAAGTTTAATGAGCTTAATTAATTCTGCGGAAGGGCTAAAAGAGGAATCTTTAAAAGGTAGAATAACCATTATTAGAACCAACGAAGACCTTTCAATTTCAAGTATCTCTGTAAATTTATTGGAAATAGCTTCAGGAAAAGTTTCTGATCAAGCTCTTAAAAGACAAGACAGAGTTATAGTCCCTAGTATTTTTGATTTAACAGAAACCTCTTTTGTGAAAATTCAAGGAGCAATAAATAATGGTGGTGCCATTGAGGGCGTAGAAGTGCCATATATAAAAAATATGACTATTCAAGATTTAATAGTTCAAGTGGGTGGTCTAACAGAGGCAGCTTCTTTGTCTAAAGTGGAAATAGTAAGAAGAAAAAGAAATGTAGATCCTAAACAAATTGATGCTCAAATTTCTGAAATAATTGATTTTGAAATAAAAAGTGATTTAAGTGTAGATTCTCGAAGTGCTGGATTCTCATTATTGCCTTTTGATGAAGTTTTCATTAGGACATCACCTAATTATGAAAAACAAAATTTTGCAATAATAAAAGGTGAAGTAATTTACCCTGGAAAATATGGGGTTAAATATAAAGATGAAAAAATTTCAGATCTAATTAACAGAGCTGGTGGATTATCACCTTTAGCATACACTAAAGGAGCCACACTTGTAAGAAAAACTCTCTTATCAGATTTTCAAGCATCCCAGAGAGCTGAAGTTTTAGCAAATTTAAAATTAAACATTAAAGTTAAAGATATAGTAAAAACTAATGTAGAAG
Organism: Cytophagaceae bacterium; assembly: GCA_031420365.1. Classification (GTDB taxonomy): domain Bacteria; phylum Bacteroidota; class Bacteroidia; order Cytophagales; family Spirosomataceae; genus Leadbetterella. The sequence goes on along the minus strand of JANOMP010000241.1, from coordinate 45,055 downwards.
AAGAGGATGTACAATTGATTGAAGAAGTGGATAATAAAAATTTAATTACCGAGTCAATAGGAATTGATTTAGAAAAAATATTAAAGGATCCAGGATCATTTGAAGATATTATATTGCAAGATGGAGATGAGATTAATATTCCAAAAAGATTGCAAACTGTAAGAATAGAAGGAGAAATTCTCTATCCAACTACTGTTAAATTTCTTCCTGGTCTTAAATTTATTGATTATGTTTCAAAATCAGGTGGCTTTACAAAAAAATCTGCTCGAGGTAAAGCTTTCGTAATCTATCCAAATGGATCTGTAGATAGAACAAGAAAATTTTTATTTATAAAAGTATTTCCAAAAATTGAGCCAGGAAGTGAAATAATAATTCCAGGAAAAACTGAAAATGCTCAAGGGCAACTAGCTCAGTTTGGAAATCTTGTTGGAACTTTGAGTGGTACTTTAACTGCCATTGTTTCTATTTTTTCTATTGTGCAACTTAACAAATTAAGATAAATGGAAAGCACAAAAATTCAAGAAACTCAAGTCTCCACCAAAGAATTTTTAAAAAGTGTTTTTAATTTTTTTCAGCACTTAGCAAAAAATTGGCAAATTTTACTTATCGCTTTACTAATTGGAACTGCTTTTGATTTAGTAAAAAATGTAATATTTAAAAAAGACCCCGTATTTACTGGAGAAACTACCTTCCATTTGGAATTAGAAGGCGGTGGAGGGCAAAACCAACTTGGTGGTCTAGCCTCTACTTTTGGCCTAGGTGCTGCAGGTCCTGGAATAAAAACAGGTGAATTACTCGGAGCCACAAACTTCAAATCAATTGTACTTTCCGTAAATGTATTCCAAAATGCCTTTATGAAAGAAGTAAAAGTTGGAAATAAAAAAGAACTTTTTATTAATTATTATATTGATAGCAGCGATATTAAGAAAAATGAATGGGCTGGAAATCTATTTCAAGACCCTTCTCCATATTCAAATTATCGGTTTACTAAAAAAGGAATCAACGAATTTACCCCTTATGAGAATCAAATAATTGGAGATGTTTACAATAAAATAGCCATGGACACCCATGTCTCTCCTGTAGAAAATGCGAGTTTAATAGATATTACCGCCGAAACTACCAATGAATTACTTACAAAAGTTTGGATAGAAAATCTTATGGTGACAACAGAAGAATTCTACAAAAACATGAAAACTAAGAAAACAAGACAACTTTTAGAAATGCAAGAAAGAAGATTGGATAGTCTGGCCTATTTGGTAAAAACTACTGATAGAAAAATGGCCAGGGTAACATTTGATAACCCTAATGTTGTTGATCCTTCTGGGATAATGAAACAACAGCAAATAAATAGAGATAACACTTACATAACCAATCAGTATTTTACTCAATTAGCCAATGTTGAGAATTTAAATAGATTAATTTTTGAGCAGACACCTATATTTACAGTCTTAGAGCCAGTAAGATTACCGCTTGGGATAATAGAAAAAACTGGAATTAGTACTAGGTTAGGAGGAATAATATGTCTATTTGCTGCCATATTTATAGTAAGTTTAACCAAGACTTTTAAAGAAATAATGTCCGAAACGAACTAAAGATATTAATGGATACTAAGGAACGAGTAATTACTGCAAATCGATCTATTTGGGAATATCTAAAAGAAATTTGGGAATCTAAAGAACTACTTTGGATTTTAGCTAAAAGAGATGTTTTAGTTAAATACAAACAGTCAATATTAGGTGTAGGTTGGAGTGCAATTAGACCACTTGTAACTACTTTTGTTATGGCTTTTGCGTTTGGCAAAATCGCCAAACTAGATGTTAATTATGCTATTCCTTTCCCACTTATTGTAGTGCCTGGGGTAATTGTCTGGTTGTTTTTCTCACAATCGCTTCAGTCATTAAGTCAAAGTATAGTTTTGAATTCAAATTTGGTTACGAAGGTTTATTTTCCGAGATTAATTATTCCGCTTTCCACAATTTTTCTTGGATTAATTGATGTTTTTATAGCTACTTTAGTATTTGTGGGTCTTTGCTTTTGGTATCAATTTACACCCGATTGGAAAATTATTTTTGTACCAATCTTTATTTTCTTGTCATTTCTATCTGCTTTTGGTATTGGACTTATGTCAGCAGTTTTAAATGTAAAATTCAGAGATATTGGCCAAATAATACCTTTTGTTATTCAGTTTGGATATTTTGTTTCTGCAGTAGGATACACCTCTGATATGGTAAAAAGTGTTGAAAACCCTATTTACTATAAAATTTTTGTTTTAAATCCAGTAACAGGAGCGGCTGATGCATTAAGGTGGAGTATGTTAGGAGAGCATGCAGCATTTAATTGGGATAGCTTCATTCCATTGGTAGTTTTTATTTTTATCACATTTTTCATGTCTATAAAGTTTTTCAGAAAGCACGAAAATTCTTTTGTAGATTACATTTAATAAGCGAATAAATGACCGTTTTGAGCATTGAAAACGTATCAAAAAAATACGTAATTAATCATAAAACTAAATCTAATGATGATTTAAGAGATACTATTAGCAGATGGTCAAAAAATCTTTTTAATAAATCTGAAGAAAATTACAAAGAGACATTTTGGGCTCTGAAAAATATTAATTTAGAAATTAAGCAAGGAGATAGGTTAGGCCTAATAGGTGCAAATGGAGCTGGAAAATCTACTTTATTAAAAGTTTTAAGCCGAATTACTGAGCCCACTACTGGAGTTGTGAGAGTAAAAGGGCGAATGGCAAGTCTTTTAGAAGTAGGAACTGGTTTTCATCCAGAACTTACAGGCAGAGAAAACATTTTTCTTAACGGTGCTATATTAGGTATGCAAAAATCCGAAATTGATACACATTTCGATGCCATTGTCGATTTTGCAGGTATCTCTAGGTTTTTAGATACACCTGTAAAAAGATACTCATCAGGAATGTATGTGAGGCTTGGATTTGCAATAGCAGCTCATTTGGAGCCAGAAATTTTAGTAGTTGATGAAGTTTTAGCGGTAGGTGACGCCGACTTTCAGAAAAAAAGTATTGGCAAAATGAAAGACGTTTCCAATAGCGGTAGAACTTTACTCTTTGTAAGTCATAATTTAACGGCCGTGCAAGGCCTTTGTAATAAAGGGGCTTATCTTAAAAGTGGAGAACTTAAAAAGTATGGCCCAATGGATGAAGTCATCACTGAATACGTAAAAGATGTTTCGAAATTTCAGCTTCAACAAAAATGGGAAACGTTTGAAAACGCACCAGGCAATGATTTTATAAGAATTAAAAGTATCAGTTTGATTCCAATAAATGGCATTATTCAAGATAATTTTGATACAAGAACAGCTTTCAATATTTCATTTGAATATTGGAATTTGATGAATTCGGCTGAATTAAATGTTAGTATTTTTTTGTTTTCAATGACAGGAGAATGTGTTTTTAATCTTGGAGACGATGCAAAAATTTACAAAAAAGGAATTGTGAAATCTGAATGTAAAATTCCTGACAATTTTTTAAATGATGGGTCCTATTACATATCAATTATGATAGTAAAAGATAGACTTGCACCTGTTTACTTCTTTGAAGATGCCTTAGTTTTTGATATTTTAGATTTTAGAGAAGGTACCGACTGGTATGGAAAATGGCCTGGTGCAGTTAGACCTAAATTAATTACTGTAAACTCATGGCAACAAGAATTTATCGAATAATCTTAAAAAATTATAATCATATTCAAATCATAAATATAAATTTAGGCAATTTCAAGATAGGAAAAAACCCTCCTTTTACTTAAATTTGGAAAATTATTTATTAATTTATTTGCAGTGAGAATAAACGTTACAAAATCTTTTCTACCTCCTCAAAAAGAATACGAATACTACTTATCAAAGATATGGGATACTAATTGGCTCACTAACAATGGGCCATTAGTGGTAGAATTAGAAGAAAAATTAAAGAATTTTCTCTCCATTCCACATTTTATTTTTGTAAACAATGGCACTATTGCCATCCAACTATTACTAAAAGCATTTGAACTAAAAGGCGAAGTGATTACCACTCCATTTTCATATTGTGCTACCACGACTTCTGTTTTATGGGAAAACTTGACTCCAGTTTTTGTGGACGTAAAAGAAAGTGATTTAAATATTAATCCAGACTTAATTGAGGAAAAAATATCAGATAAAACTACAGCAATATTAGCCACACATGTGTATGGTCATCCTTGTGAAATAGAAAAAATTGAAGCCATAGCGAAAAAATATAGTTTAAAAGTAATTTACGATGCGGCTCATGCTTTTGGAGTAAAATATAAGGGCAAGTCACTTTTAGCTTATGGCGATGCATCTACCTGTAGTTTTCATTCAACTAAAGTATTTCATACAATAGAAGGCGGATCCATCACGTGTAATAATCTAAAGCTATTCGAAAAACTCAAACTTTTGCGTAGTTTTGGACATGTTTTAGATGAATACTATTTACCTGGAATTAATGGAAAAAATTCGGAATTTCATGCTGCAATGGGATTAGTAAATTTGAATCATTTGTCGGAAATTATTGCTGGTAGAAAAAACATCTTTAGCATTTATGATCAAAATCTAAATTGGAAAAACCTTAAAAAGCCAAAAAGCTTTACGGAAGATTATGAATATAATTATGCTTATTATCCAATTATTTTAGAAAGTGAAGCCATAACTTTAAAAGTGATATCCCAATTAAATAAAGAGCACATTTTCCCTAGACGTTATTTTTACCCCTCACTAAACAAACTACCATATTTAAAAAACTCAGACTCATGCTTAGTGTCGGAAGATATTTCTAAAAGAGTACTTTCAATTCCCCTTTATCCGGATTTAGAGCTACCAATAGTCGATAAAATAATCGAAATAATCAACCAAAGTATTGGAATCTAAAAAAAACATATTATTTATTAGCCATGATGGAAATAGAGCCGGGGCTCAAATTTTTCTATTAAATATCATGCGTTATTTTAAAAGTAAAAAATATGGGGTTGTTCTCCTGATTCTTAACAATTGGGGTACATTAAGAGAAGATTTTGAAACTAATTTCGATACTTACTATCTTGATTCTGAAAACCAGAGTTCTAAAATCAAAAAAATAAAAGAGCTATTAGGAGCCAAAAACAATCTATTACAAGAAATTAATAAAAAATATATAATTGACCTTATCTATGCCAATACAATAGCTAGTGTAGGAATTCTAGAAGAGGTTAATACAATTTTCAAAAAACCTATAATTTCACATATTCATGAACTCATCTTTTCTATTGAGCAATTTGGGTCAATAGGATGTTTAGAAATACTAAAATCTTATTCAACAAAAATCATTGCTTGTTCGAAGGCAGTTAAAGAAAATTTAATTTCAAAAAGTATTGATTTTGAATTAAAAACTACTGTTGTTCACTCTTTTGTTGAAAATGAAAAGATTCTGGATATCCACCGCAAAGAAAATGTAATTAAAGTTAAAAAAGAATTTGGAATCGACGAAAATTGCTTTTTAATTGGAGCTTGTGGAAATGCTGATTGGAGGAAAGCTCCTGATGTATTCTTAAACATTGTAAAGAAAGTGGCTTCCCAAACTAAGAATGTAAAATTTATTTGGGTTGGTGTTAATAAAAATGATATTTTGTTTTTTCAATTAAGTTATGATGCCAAAAAACTAGGTATTGAAAAATATATTATTTGGCTACCTCCAACTCCGAAGGCCATTTCAATTATAAATGCCTTAGATATTTTTTTAGTTTGTTCGAGAGAAGATCCATTTCCTTTGGTTATGCTTGAAGCAGCTTTATGCGAAAAACCTATAATCGGTTTTAAAAACACAGGTGGGGCTGAAGAATTTATTGAAGATGATTGTGGTTTCACTTCATCGTATTTAGATATCCAATCAATTTCCCAAAACATAATAAATTTACAAAAAGACCCTTTAATGATAGTAAAAATGGGAAAATTAGCTCAAATTAAAGTATTGAAGAATTACAGCTTTGAAAATTCAATTATAAAAATTGAAGAAATAATTCAATCTTTTTAAAAAGAACAGTAGCATTAATTATTTATATTAATTTAAAAACTTAAAATGGCACCTAGCAACATTCTAAGTTTATTTTCAATTCTAATCTCAAAATTCCTTTTTTCATTTAAGATTGACGTTTAATCTCCGCTTAAGAAATGTTAAAAATAGCCTAATTAATAATATTTCGTAAATTGCAGAGTTTTAAAACAAAGAACTATTCTATGAGAATTTATATATTATTTGTCGGATTACTTTTTTTTACCCTACCTTCTTTAGCCCAAAAAGAAAAAGGAAAAATTATTAAAGCTCCAAAAATTCCTCAAAATAAAAAACCAAGTACTATAAAATTAGAACCCAAGGAAGACGAATTTGATTTTACTTTTGAAGAGGAGCCAAAACTGAGATTCTCCAATCAATTTGAGAACAACAATACTAATAAAACCTCCAATGCTCCTGCAAAAACAGCAAATTCTTTAGAAGGAATTAAAATTGAACCCCTAAGAGAAATAAATGAATTAGTAAGCGACGATACCTCCTCAATAGATGAAGGTGAATTAATTGTAGTAGAAATTGAAGAAGATGCACAGTTTTCTGGTGCGGAAAATATGGTAAAAATTGCCTCTTATTTTTCTGTTTGGGACACTAAATCCCTTAATCCTTATGAATTAAATCCTAAAGAATTTGATGAAACTGTTTCATTAAAACTTTATGACATAAGCGAAGGACGAAACTGGGCACCCGTATTAGCGAGAACTCTTATTACTTCTCATTTTGGGTGGAGGAACAGAAGATGGCATAAAGGCACTGACCTTGATTTAGAAACAGGTGATGAAGTTTATGCTCCTTTTGATGGAATAGTTCGAGTATCAGGAGTTCATTCTGGTTATGGAAGAACATTAATATTAAGACATTATAATGGTTTAGAAACATTATTTGGACATCTATCTAAGATAAATTTTGAACCAAATACTATTGTTAAAGCCGGTGAAGAAATAGCAAAAGGAGGAAATACAGGAAGGAGTTCAGGTTCTCATTTACATTTTGAAACTCGATATGAAGGGAATCAATTCGATCCTGAAAATATTTATAACTTCAAACCAAAGCCTATGGAAATGAAGAGCCAAGAATTTATTCTTTCACCAAAAGTTTATGATTATATAAGAGGTGGTAGTTCTCGTCCTGCAAATGTTGTTTTTGACAAAAATTCAGAAGGCTCGCTTTCTGATAGTTCAGAAGAAGAAACGGAAGACATTGAAGAAGAAGAGGAAGTACCAGTTAAAGTCTCAAAAATAGCATGGTATAAAGTAACACCTGGCGATAATCTAACCGAAATTGCCAGAAAATTCAAAACATCAGTGGGTGAAATATGCCGAATAAATAAAATTAGTTCTAGCAAAAAACTATATGTTGGCCTTAGGTTAAGAGTAAGATAATGGTTGAAAAAGTTGACATTCTTGTATTTTCAGTTCATCCAGATGATGCTGAACTTAGTTGCTCTGGTACTATTGCCAAACACATTGCTTCAGGATATAAAATAGCTATGGTAGATTTTACCGCTGGAGATTTAGGAACAAGAGGTACACCAGAAACAAGAATACAAGAAGCGAAAATTTCAGCAACAATACTGGGATTAGCAGCACGAGAAAACCTAAATTTTAGAGATGGTTTCTTTAAAAACGATGAAGAACATCAAAAAATAATAATACAAGTCATTCGAAAATTTCAACCAGAAATAGTTTTATCAAATGCGATTGGAGATAGGCATCCCGACCATGGAAGAGCTTCTGCCCTATCCACAGAAGCTTGTTTTTATAGTGGACTGCGAATGATAAAAACATATCACAAAAATGGGAAAGAACAAGAAGCATGGAGACCAAAATCAGTATATAATTATATTCAAGATCGGTATATTGAGCCAGATTTTGTAGTAGATATTACAGATTATTGGAATATAAAAGAAGCTAGTATTAGAGCTTTTAAAAGTCAATTTTTTGATCCTCAAAATGCGGAACCTTCCAGTTATATATCTTCGCCAGAATTTATGAATTTTGTAAAAGCTAGGTCTGAAGAAATGGGGCATAAAATAGGGGTAAAACATGGCGAAGGTTTTACAAAATCTAAAATGTTGGAGGTTAAAAACCTATTTGATATACTTTGAAACCCTGAAAATATTTCGCCAATCTGCTCTAAAAACAATTTTAAGGTGATTATAAATATTTGGCAAAAAACCGAAATGGGCTTGTAAAACTAAAAACCTATCTTTCCAAGATTTAAATAATTGCTGATGTGAAGCACCCCCTTCTAAATATTTCGAAAGAATACCTGGAAATTTTAAATTATTATTTGATGCTTTCAAACATTTAATTTCCCAATCTATATCAGAACTCAAATTATTTAATATATAAAATGGGGCAATTTCTCTTTTTACAATAAAAGACTGATGACAAACCAACATGCCCATTTTGAATGTATTCCAATTAAGATTCTCAGGCAATTTATGGGGCAAAAGTTGAGATCTTAATCCAAGAATTTCCCCTTTATTATTAACCATAAGAGTATCAGAATAAATAACATCGGGGTTGCTTATTGATAAATTCTGAATCTTAATAAAAGCATCATTTTCTGCAATTTCATCTCCTGCATTCATAAACCATACATATTTTCCAGTTGCTTTTGATAACCCTTTATTCATGGCATCATAAAGCCCCCTGTCTGCTTCTGAAATTACAACAGCAAACAAATCTTTATTTTTGTCAACAATGTCCATTGTTTTGTCTTTCGAGCCTCCGTCAATCAGAATGTATTGAAAATTATCAAGTGTTTGTTTTCGAATGCTCAATAATGTACGTTCAAGAAATTCTTGAGCATTATATGTAATTGTAATAATTGAAATAAGGGGCATAGGGTGTTAAAATAATTCGAATTTTAAAATAAATTTAAAAATAAGAAAATACTCAATTAAAACTAGAATGCAAATTGCGTGATTCTTTGCATATTTGCACAAAAAAAACATTTTAATGCAAAAATTGCTGTTTTTTACAAAAATGAATTTTGGGATTAGTGGAAGTGGCGGTATAAAAAATAAAGTTTTTGCGCAAGTAAACGCCTTTGAAGAGTTAGGATTAAAAACAGATCTATTTTATTTTGAAAATAAGAACATAATTATAAAAACTCAGAAAAAAACTATTGTTAAATCTACTCAAAACAAAATAAGTTTCCTTTCCTACCTATATGGAGGTTTTTTAAAAAATATAGACATTTATTCCTATGATTATATTTATATAAGGCATTTTTTAACAAACCCACTGTTCTTAGTATTACTAACGATTATTAAGATTCGGAACAAAAAAGTTAAGATATTTATGGAAATCCCTACATTCCCATATCAATTTGAGTTTAATTTAATGTCATTTAAAAAACAAATTGAACAAAAAATTGATTGGATTTGCACCTATTTTTTTAAATTTTTTATTGACAAAATAGTGACCTTTTCTTCAAAACCTTTCATATTTGGTATTCCAACAATAAAAACAGACAATGGTATAGATTCGGAAAAATTTGGACTTGTTAAAACTGCAGTTTTTGATGGAAAAAATTTAGAGCTTTTAGGACTAGCCAATGTTCAACCTTGGCATGGCTTAGATAGAATAATAAATGGTTTGGCAATATACTTGCAAACTAATCCTTCCATAAATATTAAATTTCATGTGGTAGGAAGTGGGGATGAATTAGAAAATTTAAAGAATCTTGTTTTAAATAAAGGTCTCTCTGAACATGTTTTTTTCCATGGTTTTGTTTCTGGTGATAATCTAATTGCAATGTTTGAAAGATGTCATGTTGGAATTGGAAGCTTGGGAATGCATAGAATTAATGTGGCTAAAGGCGAAACTTCCGCCTTAAAATCTAGGGAATATGCTTCTAGGGGTATGCCTTTCGTTATTGGATATGAAGATAGAGGTTTCCCTGAAAAATTTCCTTTACTATTAAATTTAGAAGCAAGCGACTCTGACATTGATATTCAAAAAATTATAAATTTTTATATTGAAATACAATCCATAGAAAAATATTCTATGATTTTAAACCAATATGCAAAAGATAATTTAACCTGGAAAGCAAAATTAAAACCTGTTGTAGATGAATATATTAACTAAGGAGAATATTGCTATTGTAATTCCAATCTACAAAGAATTTTTATCTGAAAATGAGCAAATATCGCTAAGGCAATGTAAAAAAATATTAGGTAAATATGTTGTTTATTTTATTCACCCTAAAGGGATGAATTTGGCAAATTATTTTATCGAAATTTCAAATGCAAAAACTTTAGAATTTGAAAATTTCTATTTTGCTGACGTTCAGGGCTATAGTCAATTAATGCTTTCTCCGTTTTTTTATAAAAAATTTTTTACTTATAAGTATATTTTGGTTTACCAGCTAGATGCTTTTGTATTTAGCGATGATTTGCTAGTTTGGGCTAATAAAAACTATGACTACATTGGCGCCCCATGGCTCACAGCCCCTCCACTTTCCAAAGGGAAACCATTAGTAAACATGAGTTCCTGGTTTATAAACAAAGTGGGAAATGGAGGATTTTCTTTAAGAAAAGTTAAGCCTCATTATTTTAATACTTTAATTTTTAGACCTTTATTAAGATATTTCATAAAAAATGAAGATATGTTTTGGGGTTTATTATTATATTGGTTAAATCCTTTTTTTAAACGCCCAAATGCAAAAGATGCTTTAAATTTTGCTTTCGAAATGGAGCCTCGAAAATCTTTTGAAATTACAAATCATAAACTCCCTTTCGGTGTACATGCTTGGGAAAAATACGATCCTGTTTTTTGGCAAGAATTGATTAAATAACATTTCTTTGGGTTTCATTCAAAAAAACTAAAAACAAACAAAAAATAAATGCAGAATTCGATAAGTAATCGAAACAAGTTGTTAAACTAAAACATACTTTAAAGACCATTACAAAGTAAATTATTTAACATATAGTGATAGTGATGAAGTAAATCCTTTAATTAGGCCTAAACTAGTAATATTCTATCAGTAATTATTTTACAAATTCAATATATTTGAATATATACCATTTGAATTTCGAGAGAAAAAAATTTTCTCTAAACTGAATCTATTTGCTTCTTTTTCTTCAAATGACAAATCAGTAGTGCCAAATTCATCAAATTCGTTTTCAAAAATATTAACTTTAATACAATTAGAATTAAAGAAATTGAGTATCGGGTTATATTTAGATAGATATACTCTTGCACCTAAGTATATTAAGGTAATAATATTTCCCATAGCTTGCTGCCTGTATTGCAAAAAAACTGCTGTGTTGCAACTTTTCAAAAATTCCACATACGATTTCAAATCCATAAAATCAGTTATGCATTCAGCTTTTACTAATAAATCTTTATTAATTTTGAATTGAATATCTTTTTTAAAATTTTTAAAGGATTCTCCGTAGTTTAAAATAAAAAAGGCTTTAGAAAATTTAGTTTTATTTACTTTTAGCTTTTCTAGCACATCAAAATAATTAGACTCTAAAGAAACTGAATTTCCAATTAAAATATTTCCAGTATTATTATTTAGTATAGGGTGCTCAATTTTTCCTAAATATTGGTTTAATGTCAAAAATGGAGAATAAATAAATTTCATATTGTTCGGATAAAATTTTGAAAAAACATCAAAATCTTCTTTAATGTATGAAATAAAAAAGTCTATTTTTTTGTGTAGTAAAAGAGTTTCTCTAAAATATTCTAGATTTATTTTTTTTAAAATTAATTCAGGTAAAAAATCAAAGCTAAATTCAATTAATTTATTTTTAATAAAAAAAAATGGGCTTTGACTTTTTATATAAGCCAACGTTTTTATTCCATATAATGTCAATCTAATTTTGGGCAAAGAATAAATATCATAACCCCAAGGAAACCATCCAATTTTAATAGATGACCTGATTTCTAATGCAACTTTGGCAAATTTGAAACTAATAGAATGTAACAGCAATAAATCAGGTTTTAGCTTTTCTATTAAATCATTAATTCCAGATTTATGATAATTTAGAACCAAAATTTCATTTTTTGTTTTAGGAAAAGTTGCTTTACGTTTTGAAATGTCGTCAAAAAAAATAAAATAATTATTTGATTCCGAATTCTCAAAATTTAAAATTACATCAGAAACAATTTTTTCTGACAATAAAAAATGAAAAAAAGTCTTCAACTTTTTATAATGTTAATTATGGTATTCACATTTTCAGCAGTAAGATCTACATACAGAGGTAATCTTAATAAGCAATCTGAATATCTGTCTGCATTTTTCAAAACTATTCCGTCATGTTTACTTAAATAGTAAGGACTTTTGTGTAAACTTAAATAATGAAAAACTGAAAGAATTCTATGATTTTTTAATTTCTGAATTAAATTATCTCTTTCCTCGACAGATTTTAAAACTAAATAAAACATATGAGCATTATTTCCTGAACAATGAGGTACAAAAGGTAAAACAACATCATTTTCTCTTGCCCAATCTTTTAGTCCATTAAAATATTGCTCCCATATCGACTTTCTTTTCTGTTGAATAAAATCTATTATATTTAATTGAGAAAATAATAAAGCAGCTATTATCTCTGAAGGCAAAAATGAAGATCCAATATCTACCCAGTTATATTTATCTACCAAACCTTTAAAAAAAGCATTCCTATTTGTTCCCTTTTCCCAAATTATTTCAGCTCTTTTAACTAATTTTTTATCGTTTATAACTAACATCCCCCCTTCTCCAGAAGAAATATTTTTGGTCTCATGAAATGAAAATGCGGCAAGATGCCCTATAGAGCCTAAATACTTTTTTTTCTTATTTGAATATTCAAAATAATTATCTATTGCTTGTGCTGCATCTTCAATAACAAATAAATTATATTTTACCGCAAGATCCATTATTTTTTCCATCTCGCAAGCCATCCCCGCATAATGAACCACTATAATGGCTTTTGTATTACCATTTATTAATTCTTCTATCTTATCCTCGTCCATGCCTGGCTGCTCTTTTTTGCTATCTACAAACCTTATTTTTGCACCTCTTAATATAAATGGATTTGCTGAACTCACGAAAGTATAGGAGGGAACAATTACTTCATCGCCAGCCTTAATATCAATTAGAATTGAAGCCATTTCTAAAGCATCAGTACAAGATGTGGTCAGAAGACATTTACCAAAACCATATTTGTTTTCGAAAAAATCTTGGCATTTTTTTGTAAATGGTCCATTACCAGCCAAAATTCTACTTTCTAAAACTTCATTAATTAACAATTTTTCTTCTCCTGACAAATAAGGCCTATTAAAAGGAATTAAATATTCCATAAATGGTAAATATATGTAAAGTTTAATTTTTCAAATTTTTGTTTCTCATATAAAGATATTGCTGGTTGGTTTTCACCTTGAGTAACGACAAGAAGTCTATCTCTACCATTTTTCTGAGTTTCACTAATACATTGATTTACCAAAGCTTGGCCAATTCCTTTGCCCCTTTCATTAAAGTCAACCCCTAAAAGACCAATTGAGTAAACATCACTTTTTCTTTCTAATGTGACAAACCCATAAATTTCATTATTTTGGTAATATCCAAAAGTATCTATTTCATCAATATTGTTAATTGATTTAACAATCCACTCAAAGTAGAGTTTTTTAAATTCATCAGTTTTAAATTTTAGATCAGTTTTAAATCTAGAAAACTCACCACTTTGTAATGCCAAGTTTTTTAGTTTCTTGATTTCTAAAATACTTTGTCCAACTTTTCTAACTTCTGTGGTACAGTTTATTATCTCAGATTCTGAAACTATCCTTTGAAGAACCACCCTTGTAGATTTATGTTGGAAATTAGAATTTTCTATGCTATCCTGACTATACAAATATATTAGTTTAAACTTTTCTTTATATAAATCTAATTCTGTTTCTTTAAAATTTGAATCAATAATGCACTCCCCAATTGGAAATCCAAAAAAATCTGAATCCCATATTTTCTTTTTTACTTCTAACATTAATTAAAATCTATGATGCTCATTTTACAAAAATCTCTTTTTTAAGTTTAGATATATATACGTTATATCTTGGGAAATGTTGAATCTAATTAATAAAAATGAAAAAATTACCACAATTATTATGGACTTTACAAATATACTTCCTATCATTTGTAGCCTTGAAACTCCTAAATCTGGGATTAGAATTCCAATCAATACAAGTATTCCGAACATAAAAACAATTATTAACTCCTTAAATGATAATGGATTGATTCCAAACTTATTTTGAACAAAAATCAATCTAAAAATACTCGAAAAAAGTGTAACAAATGCCGTTGCTAAAGCCGAACCTAATAATCCCAATTTAGGAATTAATAGATAATTTAATAAAACAACAGAAGCCGCCATTAAAATAACTAACAAAGTATTAAACTTATAATATTTTGAATAGGCAATCATTTCATTGTTTAAACCAAGACTCATTTCAATCCATTTTGCACATGCAATAATTATCACAATCCATTTTCCTTGAGAATAAATTTCTTTTTTAGGCAATAAATTTAAAATTGTCTCAATATTTATGGAAACTAAAACAAGCATTATGCCTCCAATTAGCATTAAGTTAAGTGCTGATTTTTTATATATCTCATCCACTTTTTTAAAATCAGAATGAAAAATATTTTCCGACAAAATGGGCACTGAAATAGATTTTAATGCTTTAGCAGGAATTTCAATAGTAGAGGCAATATAAGTTGAAATCACAAAAATCGCTACTGCTTCAGTTCCGATTTCCTGAGCAATTATATTTCTATCAATAAACATTATAAGATTAACACCTAAGCTTCCAATTATTACTAAACAGCCAAATTTTGCCGCCTCAATAATTAAACCTTTTTTTATCTTTAAAAATGATAAATTAAAATGTAATTTTCCTAATCTGTACAGATATAGAATCAATAATAAAATTATGACTAAGATTATCAAAACATTTAATTTTAAAAACGTTGAGAAGGAAATGTAACCTAATCCAAAAAAGATAATTGTAGAAATGTTTAATACCCTAAATAATGTTTCCCTTAAGAAGGTTGGTACAGCAACTCGTTTATTTGCCCTTGAATAAGCTTCAAAAATCATTACAAATGCCCAAAAGAAAGCCATAGGAAGGCTTAGCCACAAATATGGAATTACAGAAGGAGACTTTTCTAAAAACAAAGAATTAAACTCACCATTAATTAAAATGAATGGAATAAAAAAAACAAGAAAACCAACAACCGGAAAAAGAAGCATTAAAACTAATATTCCATTATGTCCATTGTCTTCATTTTTAAATCTAGCAAAAAATTTATCAATAATAAATGGAGATCCCAAATGGACAAAAGTTGCGAAAATTAAGCTATTTTCTAATAATAGCCTAGATACGGCTAATTGATCAGCAGACAAAAAATGAGTTGCTATAAAAAGAGTATTTATTGCCCCAAGGATAATTCCTAAATAATATCCAACACTCGATTTTACACTTTGCCTTATGATTAATCCCATTATGCTTTTGGTTTAAGACCAACAATCAAATAATTGCAAGCATCAATATCAATAATATCCTGCTTTTGAAATTTATCAAAAAATGCAATCAAAAGTTGAAGTGGCGTAGAAACAATAGGCCTAAACCATAATGGAAATTTAAAAAGCAAACCATCTTGAAATATTTGTAAACCTGCAGCCATCCTTCCCAACATACCTTTGAAGGCCAAAACTTCAAAACCTGCATTTTTTATGATTTTCTGTAATCCAGAAGAAGTCCATCTCCAATAATCTGTAGGATCAGGATGGAACATCCAATAACCATGGGTAGTAAGCACAAGTTTACCTCCCGGTTTCAATATTCTAAAGGCTTCACTTAAATAATCTGCAGGGTCTTCCACGTGTTCTAATACTTGTGTAGATAAAACAATATCAAAATTTCCATCTTCGATTAAAATTTTATTGTCTTTTGAAATAAAAACTTCAGCATGCGGATTCCAATCTAGATCAATACCTACGTAGTTTACTTTGGATTTATCAAATAAAGAACGATAGGGCATAGTTCCACATCCAAAATCTGCCAATTTGACAACTCCATTTTGATTTTCAATAAAATTTTCTTTGGCAAAAAGTATTAGATTTTTTAATTTTTTTAAACTATACCACCGAGAATGAAATACAGAAGCAGTTAAAATAATATGCTCCTCAGCTTTCTCAGGCATTTTTTCTGTTCTATTCATCAACTTTGCCATTTGTTCTAAAATGCATAAATAAAGCTCCCAAAACCAAAACGATCCAGCCTATCGAAGCATTTCTATCATACTTCTGACCAACTTTTATAGAAATTGGATCAAAGGTAAAAGCTATTTTATGTTTTCCTGCTGGAACAGGCAAAGCTCTAAGTATATAATTTCCTCTAAGGTGGTCTACTTTCTTGCCATCAATTGTGGAGACCCAATCTTCGTTTCCTTTATAAAACACTTCTGAAAATACAACAATTTGGTCTTGATTGCTTTCGAAACTGTATTCTAAGTGCTTTGGACTGTAAGATGTTAAGGAAATACTCCCCGAAAAATCTGTTGCAGGTCTTTTGGAACCTAAATTCGCTATAAATTTCTTATCCACAACTAAAGTCTTTGCAGGATTTAAACTATCTAATGCTTTCATTTCTTCATTTGGTCCGTTTACTACCTTTACCTCAGATACAAACCATGCATTTCCTAATGCACCAGGATTTTGTTGAGAAGTTGGATTACCATCTGGTCCTTTTACAATAAAATATTTGGTATTCAACATATTTAATACGCCCATGTTGTTTTTTGCAATCTGGTTTTCAATTAAATCATTGAACCTGCTTAATTTGGCAGCACTATACCCCCCAATAGATTTGTGATATACAGAAGTCAAAGAGTTTGTAAACGGACTAGAAGTGACATCAATAACTCGGTAGGAAAGGCTCTTATCATTTAATATCTGCAAATCAGCTGGAGATTGAGTAAATTGACTATCAGTAGTTTCTGGCGTTCTTTGAAAATCTTCCTTGTTTAAATACCTTTTATCTAATGACCATAAATCTATTAAGACTAAAAATGCAATTAAACCACCAACAATATTAGTTTTATTAATTGTATTTTTAATATAAAGCCACAAAACAACAGCAGCTAATAAAATAAAAATTAAACTTCTTATTGCATCAGACCGCAATAAACTTTCCCTATCCGACAACAATGCATTGTAAACCTGATTGACTGCATTTTCATTATTTCCAAAACTTTGCTTTAGAACCTCTTTGAACTGTGCATCTTTGGTACAAGTAAAGTCAAACATACCAGGCAGCAAAGCAAATATCAAACACAAACCTCCTGCAATCCCCAAACTAAAATAAAAAGGTTTTTTAAAACTTGCCCAATCTGGCTTATTAATTATTATTTGATGTAAACCTAAAGCTCCAATTACAATTACACAAAGTTGGAACAAGGCTAAAATCATACTTACAGCACGAAATTTGTTGAAAAATGGCAAATAATCGAAAAGGATATTATTAAATAAACCGAAATTTCCTCCCCATGAAATAAACAGACAAAGAACTGCACTTACTAGAAAGGGCGTTCTATATCTAACATTGGCAAAAAACAAACCTAGAACAAACAAAAACAGAATAATAGCTCCTGAGTAGGTAGTTCCACTTACAAACTGTTGTTCGCCCCAATAAGTAGGCAATCCTTTCACAAATTGCAAAGCCTGTCCATATTCTACCCCAAGCCCAGTAAGAGCCTTGAATGAATCTGAATCTTTATCCAATTCTCCTGTTCCACCTCCAGAAAAGTTAGGAACCAAAAATGAAAAGGATTCAAGTTTTCCATAGCTCCATTCAAAAGCATACTCTTTTTCTAATCCTTTACCCACCAAATTTCCTTTTAGTTCACTTCCTCCCCTCATGGTATATTTAGCGTAATCAGTTGACGTCCATAACCTAGAGGTATTTGTTCCAACTACAAGAAAACCTAAAATCAAACTTAAACCTACTGCCATACAAAATTTTAATGTATGCTTATTTTTTATGGCCCTAACCATTTCAAAAACACCTAAAATACCGATAATAAAAGCAGAATAATAGGTAATTTGGAAATGATTTGCATTCAATTCTAATCCTAATCCTAAACTAAAAATTGCAGCTCCTAGCCATGGTTTGTTCCCAAATGCCCATATCAAACCTGCTATCATAATGGGAACAAATGCCAACGCATATACTTTAGCCAAATGCCCTGCCTCTATTATTAATATATTATAAGAAAAAAATGCATAACCTATAGAACCGATAATTGCAGGAAGAAATCCAACACCCAGTGAAATAAGCAACAAATAAACTCCAATTAAGTAAAGAAACAGAAAAGTACCCTGTTGAGAAAAAAGATTATAAATATAGGGTTGAATTTTCACAAATAAGCCTTCAGAATAATCACCACCCACAAAATAAGCTGGCATTCCTCCAAACATACTATTTGTCCAACCTGTATATTCTCCAGGATGTTCAGCACCAAACTTTCTAATTTCAGACTGTACCGCATGCATTTGAAAAGTATCACTTTGCTGAAGTGTCTTTCCACTTAAAATTGGATCCATATACCCCACTGAAAGCAGAATAAATAATACCAAAGCAAAAACATGAATTAAATTACTTCTATTCAAAAGAGCTTTCATCATTTAGTTATATTATTTAAATTTATTTTATTTTTTCGGCAATAATTGAAACTTCCATTCTCATTATACTTTTTCCTTTAAATTTTATATTCTTTAGGATTTTAATAAACAAAGAATTTTCAATGAAAGAATATACACTACTTGGTAGGCGGAAGTTAGGAAAAATTTGATTTAACCTACTGAATACTATAAAGGGAATAGGTGAGACAAAATTTGAGAATCCATAATTCTTTAAAGTTTTTATAACTTCTTTAAAAGTGGTTTCATCTAGATGAAGGCAATTGGCTTTAATTTTTCCTCTATGGGTATTATCTTTTAATATTGTCCAATCAGTTGGCCCAAAAAGTCTATTTGGAGTTATCAAAATTAGCTTACCTCCTAATTCTAAGCTTTTCGAAACTGAACGTAAAAACATATCCTTATCAACCAAAGAAATATGCTCGTAAACATTATCTAAAATGGCAACTTCAAATTTATCTGGAAGCTCAAAATCAATTACATTTCTTTGAAAACATTTTACTTCTTTTGAAAATGAATCATTTGGTAAAACAGGAATTTTTACATCTAAACCGTATAAATATTTATAGGGAAGACCTGATTTTGCGATTGAATAAAGGAAAGCACCGCTACCACTTCCTATATCCAGAATGGACTTTCCAAATACTTCTTTTTTGAAAATATTTAAAATTTTTGATTTTGCCTTAACTAATACTTCAAAATAATTTTTTGAATATGGTTCTAGTAATTCCGCAGATTTTGTATACACATTACTGTACAATTCTTGGCGAATATTGAAATCTGATTCATTTGAAATTTTCTCAAAGAAATTCTTTTCCAGTATGTACATTTCAGAAAGAACTTCAGAAGGAATTCCAGTTTTATAAGAAAAGTATTTTAGATTAATTAAATTGTCGGAAAACATAAGGAAGACCTTTTTATTATTTTTAATTGAACCCTTTTTAATTGTTAATCAAAAATTTGCCCAAATTTAAAAATAACTAACTAGAGATTTACAAAAAAACATAAAAATAAAAATAATACTTTTTATTGTTAAAAAACTGAAGTTTATTTGCTGGGCATTTACCATAAAAATTATTACTATCTATTCTTAAATTATTATTTTAGATGTATAACGACGAAAGTTATCAAAAACACCAAGATTTTATTGTTAAAAGCATAGATAAAAATTACATTAAAATGCTTTTTGAAGAAGATAACCCAATTTATTATTTTAATTTGAGTTTTTTCAAAAACATAGACCCCCTGATTTATAATAATGAGAAATGGTTAACTGTAGGTGATTTTTCGGGAATAGATGCGGCATATATCAAAAAAAAAGGTGGTTACTCTGTTGCGTCAGATTTAAGTTTAAAAACCCTACAAGAGGATGTTTTGCCATTAGGACTAATTGATGAATGTTCTATTCAAAATGTTGAAAAAATAAGTTTCAATGACAATTCATTTGATTATGTTTGTTGCAAAGAAGCATATCATCATTTTCCACGGCCAGCTATTGGATTTTATGAGATGATCCGAGTTGCAAAAAAAGGGGTAATTGTAATTGAGCCGAACGATATAGGTATTTCTTATCCTATTTTGTCTTTTGTTAGAAATATCTTGGACCGCATAAATACCAGCTTACTAAAAACAATTTGGAAGAACCAATATTCTTACGAAATTGTCGGGAATTACGTTTATAAAATTTCTTTTAGAGAATTCGAAAAAATGGCAGTAGGGTTAGATTTGCCAATGATAGCAGTAAAAGGATTTAACTCTGCAATGGGAGCAAGATGGCAGCCTAAATATATTCAATTTATAAAGAGAAATTTAAATGATATTCTTTGTAAATTAACCATAATTCCATACCAACATCTCTCCATTATAGTTTTCAAAGAACTCCCTAATCTTGATACTATAAAAAATTTAAAATCAAGTAATTATAGAATATATAGTTTGCCAAAAAACCCTTACATTTAGTTCAATCGGGTATTTTAATATTAATTAGCTTTCTAAATTAAAAATTTGGTTATTTATTTGACTTCAATCTACTTTTAATAAAAAAGTATAAAAAATATTAAATAACCTGTGTAAGAGATAATAATTTTATTTGCTTTAGTTGATATTTCATATTGTTTAAAAAAAAATATCTCATTTATGAAAAACTGTCCAGAATGCGGAAACATTATATTAGGAAGAATTGATAAAAAATTCTGCTCAGATATGTGTAGGAACAATTTCAACAATAAATTGAAAGCTATTGATGTCAACTTCGTAAGAAATGTCAATAATATATTGAAAAAAAATAGACGAATTCTAGAAGAAATTTGTCCAGAAGAAAAACAAAAAACTACAAGAAATACTCTTAACAAAAAAGGCTTCGATTTCAGTTATTATACTTCTATTCGAAAAACCCAGACTGGTTCTGTATATTACTTTGTATATGATTTCGGTTATTTAGAATTAGAAAATGATTATTTTTTAGTTGTAAAAGACAATAGAATTAAGGATTAATCGTAATGTGTCCTTAATTGGTTTTTTAATATTATTTTTCCAAAAATGAAGAGATTCTTTTGTTACTTTTTTATAGTTATTACTTTAAATTCATGTCAAAAAAGAATGGGAGGTTTTCAATTATCGCAAAGAGAAAACCTAAATTCTATTTCTAAAATTAACCAAAAATTAGAAGTTATTGGTATTGAAGAACCTCCATTAAATGATGAAAATCTAGAAACTTCTAATGAAACAAATTTAGAATTTAAAACAATATCCATTCCAGATAATCAAAATGCTTTGGCTCATAAATATGGGCAAATTAAAAGACCACTTCCAGTTTTGTTACAGAAAACAACCTTTTTAGTTGATGAAGAAAAAGATAAAATTAAAAAAAGGATAAATCGGAATCCGACATTTAATGATAGCTTAAAAATGGGATTTGTTTTACTTTTTATCGCAATTGGTCTTTCTTTTCTGCCAGTTATAGAACTTACTTTACTTTTTGGAATTGTGGCATTGATTTTTCTATTTATTGGGCTTAAAAAGTTATTCAAGAGGAGAATAAAAGAAAAAAATAAGAGAATTAGAAAAGAAAACAATCAAGTAAGAAAACAAAAAGTAAAAGATATATTTCAAAAATAAAATCCAATCCAATGTATACTTTATATATTTAAGAGCTTTGTAAATAAAAATTAAAGGATTTGTTCCTAAATTTTAAAAAAATCTTTGTTTTTTTTGAAATAGTAAAGCCACTTAAACTTTATAACTTCTATGCGCATCCAATTTCAAAAACACAAATAATAGTAAAGTGAAAGACATTAAAGAAGATCCACCATAGCTAATAAATGGCAGAGGAATGCCAATAACTGGCATTAAACCTATTGTCATTCCAATATTTACTAACAAATGAAAAAATAAAATACTTGCTACTCCATAACCATATATTCGAGCAAATTTACTTCTTTGTTTTTCAGCTAAACTTAAAATTCTCGTTAACAAAACTAAGTAAAGTCCTAAAACAATTAAGCTACCAATAAATCCCCATTCCTCTCCTACCGTGCAAAATATAAAATCTGTTGATTGTTCAGGCACAAAGTCAAATTTGGTTTGCGTTCCTTGTAAATAGCCCTTTCCTGCAAATCCTCCACTTCCAATCGCAATTTTTGATTGAATCACATTCCATCCATCTCCTTTAGGATCTGAGTCTGGATTAACAAGAATTTTAATTCTGCTTTGTTGGTGTGGTGCTAAAACATTGTTTAAAATAAAATCTACTGTCAAAACAAAGCCTGAAAATAAAATAAAAAGACCAAAAATTCTTCTCAAGTTTTGATTATTTCTTTCATATCTTTTTAGAAACAAGTACCAAAACAAAATACCTAACAATGCTAATCCCAAAACAACTACCCAATTTGGAAAAACCAGAGCAAAAATTAATAAAATAATAAAAGAGAGTATAAGAGCAGGGTAAACTCCAGGAAGTCCTTCTCTATATAAAACAATTAAAAGAGCCGCAAAGGCAAGAGCAGAACCAGTTTCCTTTTGTAAAATAATAATGATTGGAGGAATAAAAATAAACAATAAAGCTTTAAATGCATAGTTTAGTTTCGATACATTTACACTTTGTGTACTTAAATATTTAGCCAAGGCCATTACAGTGAAGGTTTTAGCAAACTCAGCAGGTTGGATAGAGAAACTTCCGAATTTTATCCAAGATTTGGATCCATTTATGTTAGTTCCTAAAAAAATAGTGGCAATCAAAACAATAATCCAAATTCCATAAAAAATATAAGCAAAGGTATCATACACTTTAAAATCTACGAATAAAATTATCATAATCAATGCAAATGCGACAAACATAAACATAATTTGCCTACCTGCATTATGATCTAAAGAAAAAATAGGTTTTGGATTGTCCACGCTGTAAACTGCAGCATAAATATTTGCTAAGCCAATACCAAGTAATGCAATATATATAAGGACTGTAGTCCAATCTATGCCTTGTTTAATATCAATATCTTTTGCCATTTTTTCTAATCTTGTTTTATTGCGTCCCTTCTTGAATTAATAGATGCGGTAGTAGAATACCTTGCTGCAATAATCTGTTCTTTGTAAGCCTGCCTTCCTACTTTTCCTTTCAAATATTGTTCAATCATTAGTCCACAAATTGGTGCTGATGCTGTACCACCAAACCCGCCATTTTCAACTACTACTGCAATGGCAATCTTAGGATTATATCTTGGAGCCAAAGCTAAAAAAATCGCACTATCTTTTCCTTTCTTATTTTGTGATGTTCCAGTTTTTCCACAAACTTCTATTCCTTCTACTTGAGATGCTCGTCCTGTTCCTGCATTAACCACTAATAACATTCCTTTTAGAATCTCTTCAAAATGCATACTCTTTATTCCAGTCTTATTGGTTACTATATCTAAGGTGCTATTATGTGATTTACCAATACCCATATACTTTACTAAATGAGGGGTTCGCCAATATCCCCTATTTGCTAAAGTGGCAGCCAAATTAGCAATTTTTAAAACGTTAACCCCGTATTCTCCTTCACCAATGCTTAAGGAATATATATTTGAAAATTTCCATTGGCTTTTTCCATACACTTTGTCATATCGCTCTACATTTGGTAAAACTCCTTTGGTTTCGTTCGGTAAATCTATTCCTAGTTTTTTTCCAAATCCAAAATTAGAAACAATTTCATGCCAAGATTTTAGCCCAATTCTTGCTGATTTATAAGGACTAGTTTCTGAATTATTCCCTATTATCTTTCTAAAAACGTTATAAAAATATGGATTGCTAGAAAGCTGAATTGCATTATATAGGTTTGCGGCTTCATAAGTTCCGCTATGATATGCAAACATAGTTGGTGCACCCACAAATGAAGTGTTTGGTTTAATTACACCCATTTCTAGACCTACTGCCGCTTGAACTAATTTAAAAGTAGAACCAGGTCTATAAAAAGAAGATATTGCCCTATTGTTTAATGGCTTGTCAGGATTTTTTGTTAACGCTTTATAATTTTTTGAAAATTCTCTTCCAGATAATAAACTCGGATCATAAGTAGGATAAGACCCTATAGCTAATATCTCACCACTAGATGGCTCAATTGCTACTACCGCCCCTACTTTTCCGGTAAATAAGCTATCTGCAAGTTGCTGCAATTTTAGATCAATGGTAGTATATAAATTTTTTCCAATCACTGCTAATGTATCATATTCTCCATTTGCATAAGCTCCTTTATCTTCGCCCTTCACATTCATTAGAGTAAATTTTACTCCTCTTATTCCTCTTAAATCATTTTCATAGAATTTTTCTAAACCAGATAATCCAATATAGTCCCCTTTGTTATAGTAGTCTTGATCTTGTTCCAAAAACATTTTTTCAGGTATTTCTCCAATATATCCCAATGAATTTGCCATTGTGTTTCCTGGATAAGTTCTGAAGAAAGATTGCTTAAACATAAATCCTGGATATTGAATCATTGCGTCCGCAACACTTGCATATTCTTGTTTAGAAAGTTGTCTTAGAAAAATAGAAGCCCTATCTTTTGAAAATTCTTTAGCTAAAACAAGAGTACTATCAAAATAACCTTTTGAAATATTGAATAATTGACAAAAAGAAAGTGTATCCATACTTCTAACTTTTTTTGGAATAACGTACATATTGTACACTTCTTCGTTAGCAACAATCAATTTCTCCGTTCTATCATAAATTTGACCCCTCAAAGGAATATTTATTTCTCTACGAATGGAATTTAAAGAACCTAAAGAATGATATCTAGAATCTAAAATTTGCAGATAAAACAATCTAAGTAAATAAATTAGTCCAATTGTGTAGAAGAAAAACAAAATGGTGGGCTTACGGTTTTCGTACATCTAATTCATAAATTAAAAAACATACAAATTTCATAAAAAAAAGGCTTAAACAATATCAAATTTTAAAAAAAATCATCAAAGAAAAAATAATAAAGAAAAAGCTAAAATCTTCTTTAAATAATTATATTTAATTGTTCTTTTAGGAACTATTTTTTTTGGCATTACAGGATTTAGAGTGGAGAAATATTCATTTGTGAAATCTTTTAGAAAAGAAATAAACATTGTTCCATTAATCACATTCCGAATATATTCGGACCGTCCGTATGAAAATTTTTAAGCAAGTTAAATTACTAATAGCTAGATAATTAATTTAAAAATTCATGGCGGACGGCCTGTCAGGATTTTTTTTGTGAGTGTTTTTGGCTGAGCTGGCATTCCAGTTGGTCCGACATTCGGCTTTTTTCAATTGGACAGGCATACCTGCGGTGCGTCGAAACGCAAAAGTAAGGCTAACAATAAATTTAGTAAACAGCAATCATTAATTAAAGTTTATAAAATTCAGGGTTTCACTCTAAATACTGTAAATCCAAAATTAAATTAGGAATGTTATTTTAAAATTAAATTTTAAACTTTTAAATAATCTTTTAATTTTATCGAAATTTAATCCTTAAATTGCCTTACAATTAGTGGATTATAAAAACTACATTGTATATGGGGCGGAAAGTTTTGATTCTGAATGCAGATTATAGTGCTATTAGTATTTGTACCGTTCCAAAAGCCTTTTTATTGGTTTATCTAAACAAAGCCGAAATGGTGGCCGAAATTCCAAAAGCCTATTTGCGAACAATTACTCGTACTTATCCTTTACCTTCTATAATTAGACTAAATAGTTATGTAAATGTTCCTTTTAGAGGTGTTGTAATGAATCGAAACAACATATTCAAAAGGGATAACAATAATTGTGTGTATTGTGGACATCATAAAGATTTAACCCTCGATCATGTAATGCCAAAATCTCGTGGAGGTAAAACACATTGGGAAAATTTAGTTACCGCATGCAAAAAATGCAATAGTCGAAAGGGCAAACTTACCCCCGAAGAAGCAAATATGCCTTTAAAATATTCTCCTTTCAAACCTACTTTTCTTACTTTTGTGAGAGATTGTTCTGGGAAATTAGAAGACAATTGGTTGCCATTCTTAAATAAACGGAGATAAAAAATTTAATTTTAGAATTTTATCCCACAAATAGCATATTCTTCTTGCTTCTTCTAGAGATTTTCTCTACTTTTGCAATCCTTTTTGGGAAATAACAAATTTTTTAAATCAAATTTAATAGTTTCGCTCGAATTATTAATGTAATTAAGAGTAGCTTACAACATTTTATGGCAAATCAAACATTCCCTGATTTCGATTGGGACAAAGTATCAAAAAAAGGTATTGGGGCAGGGTATTCTACAGCTGAAAAAGCTGAACTAGAAGCTATTTACAGTGAAACGTTTTCCGCAATTGCTGAAAAAGACGTAGTAGAAGCTTTAATTGTAGGTATTACTGAAAGAGAAGTTTTATTAAACATTGGTTTTAAATCGGATGGTATCGTTTCCCGTTCAGAATTTCGTGATTTACCTAATCTTAAAGTAGGTGATAAAGTTGAAGTATTTATTGAAAAACAAGAAGATTCCTTAGGGCAATTGGTTATCTCTCGTAAAAAAGCTAGAATATTAACCGCTTGGACTAAAATAGAAGAAGCTTTAGATACTGACATTATTGTTGATGCATTGATTAAACGTCGTACTAAAGGAGGATTAATAGTTGACATCTACGGAATTGAAGCGTTCTTGCCAGGTTCTCAAATTGATGTTAAGCCAATCAGAGATTTTGATGTTTTCGTTGGAAAACGTATGGAAGTTAAAGTGGTTAAGATAAACCATGCTAATGATAACGTAGTTGTTTCGCATAAAATTTTAATTGAAAAAGATCTTGAGACTCAACGTCAACAAATATTAACTAATCTTGACAAAGGCCAAGTACTTGAAGGGGTGGTTAAAAATATCACAAACTTTGGAGTATTCATTGACTTAGGTGGTGTAGACGGCCTATTGCATATTACTGATATTTCGTGGGGTAGAGTAAATCATCCAAATGAAGTGTTAAACTTAGACGATAAAATCAAGGTAGTTGTTCTTGATTTTGATGAAGATAAAAAACGTATATCTTTAGGCATGAAGCAATTAGAAGCCCATCCTTGGGATTCTTTAGCTGAAACTTTAGAAGTAGGGTCTAAAGTAAGCGGTAGAATTGTAAATATTGCTGATTACGGCGCATTCTTAGAATTAAAGCCAGGTGTTGAAGGTTTAATTCACGTTTCAGAAATGTCTTGGTCACAACATTTGAGAAATCCATCAGATTTTCTTCAAATTGGAGACAATATTTCAGCGGTAATCCTTACTTTGGACAAAGAAGAAAGAAAAATGTCATTGGGTATCAAACAAATGACAGAAGATCCTTGGACAAAGCAAGATCTTTTAGCCAAATATGCAATCGGAACAAAACATAAAGGAACTGTTCGTAATCTAACCAATTTTGGTCTGTTTTTAGAACTTGAAGAAGGTATAGATGGATTAGTACACGTTTCTGATCTTTCTTGGACAAAGAAAATTAAACACCCATCTGATTTTGTTAAAATCAGTGACGAGTTAGAAGTTTTGGTTTTAGAGTTGGATGGCGAAAACAGAAGATTGGCTCTTTCTCACAAACATTTAGAAGAAAACCCTTGGGATACTTTTGAAACTGTTTTCCAATTAGGTACTGTTCATGAGTGTACCATAGTAGGTAAAAATGATAAACAAGTAACACTTGAGTTGCCTTATGGAATAGAGGGACTGTCTGCTCTTAAGACAATTGCAAAAGTAGATGGTACGCTTGGTGAAGTTGGAGAAAGACTTACTTTTGAGGTGACCGAGTTCAACAAAGAAGAAAAGAAAATTGTTCTTTCTCATAGCAAAACTTGGGAAGTTATTGAAGAAATAAAGGTAGAAAAAAAGAAAGCTCCAGCTAAAACTTCAGATAAAAATAAATTACCTGAAATGGAAAAGTCAACTTTAGGCGATCTTTCTGCTCTTGCGGCTTTAAAAGATCAAATGGAAAGTGGAGAGGCAGCACCTAAAAAGAAAACTGCTAAGAAAAAAGTTACGGAAGAAGGAGCAGTATAAGGCGCTTAAAATTAAAAGAATAAGAATAGCTATCAGCAATTGATAGCTATTCTTTTTGGTTATATATTTAATTATGCAATATTTTTTGGCATTAAGGCATTTTGGTAGTAAATTTGCATTCCTTCACTTAAAAGGAAAATTTAAAGGTCCTGTGGCCGAGTGGCTAGGCAGAGCTCTGCAAAAGCTTCCACAGCGGTTCGAATCCGCTCGGGACCTCAAATAATTTATTAAACTTAGATAAATACCATTTATTAAGCATCACATTTGATGTTTTTTAGATGGTTTTTTTAATTTAAATTATTGAATACTAAACTATTGTGTCCTTATTTAAAATCATTCTAAATTTTAAATTCTCTAAAAAAAATAGAATACTTATTTTGATAAAAAACAATCCTACCTTAAATTTGTACTCTGAAAAATTGCATCATTCTATTATCCAAATGATATATAAAATTTCCTTTAAAATAATCTTTCTCCTTTTTATAAGTGGGCTATTTAGCCAATCAACTTTTGCACAAGATGGAGATGCGGCCGCAGGCGAAACATTATATAAAAACAATTGTGCTCAATGCCATGCTACTGGCTCTGAAGTAGTTGTAGGCCCCGGACTAAAAGGCATTGAAGATAGAAAAGATTATGTCTGGCTTAAAAAATGGATAAACAATCCAGCTGCGGTTATCGGAAGCGGGGATAAATATGCAGTAGAATTGTATGAAAAATACAACAAAACACAAATGACCGCTTTTCCAAGTTTTGGAGACACCGAAGTAAAAAACATTTTGGCTTACATAAAAACAGCCAATGCAGTACCAGTCGTTGACCCAAATGCAGCCCCTGTTGTCAATGCATCAACACAAGAAACTGGTGGAGGGAAATTCTTCAATATTGTATTAATTGCTCTATTAGTAATAATGGGTTTGGTTCTAGTGGCTCTACTAGCGGTTTTAAGTCTATTGAGTAAATTGGCCGGTACTAATGATGCAGAGGGAAATTCTTCTTTATCTGCAATTGAAGTACTTAAAGAAAACTTGAAGGGTTTAAGTTCAAACAAAACTATTCGTTCGGCTGTAATTTGGTTATTTATTATTCTAGGAACTAAAGCAACGCTAGATGGAATGTATAGCATTGGTGTGCACCAAGGATATGCTCCCAAACAACCAATTGCTTTTTCTCATAAATTACATGCAGGTGAGATGCAAATAAATTGTGCAAATTGTCACACTGGGGTATACAAAGGGAAACAAGCAGGAATTCCTTCTTCAAGTATTTGTATGAATTGTCATAATACTATTAAAAGAGAGTCTCCTGAAATTCAAAAGATCTACACAGCCTTAGAGAAAGATCAGCCTGTGGAGTGGGTGAGGGTCCATAATCTTCCAGATTTGGCATATTTTAATCATTCCCAACATACTAATGTGGCCGAATTAGATTGTGAAAATTGTCATGGTGAAGTTAATAAAATGGAAGTAGTACAACAGCGCAAAACGCTTACAATGGGTTGGTGTATTGATTGTCACAAAAAAACAGATGTAAATTCGAAAGGAAATGCATATTATGATGCTTTGTTAACAGCTCATAACAGCACAAGCAAAGAAACAATGAAAGTAGAAGATATTGGCGGATTAGAATGTGCTAAATGTCATTATTAATTTAAATTATCCTCTTATTTTTGAACATAGAGAAATCAATATAAACGAATGGAGAATACTAATAAAAAGTATTGGAAAGGTATTGAAGAGTTTAAAAACGATATCAGCGTTGTAAAAAATGCAGATAGAGAGTTTAATCTTGAAGAAATTGAGGGAGGTACCTATCGCAGGGATTTCCTAAAAATGTTAGGTTTTGGTGTAGCGGCTGTGTCATTGGCAGCGTGTGATGCCCCAGTTAGAAAAGCAATTCCTTATTTGAATAAACCGGAGGATATTGAGCCTGGTATTCCTAATTATTATGCATCCTCTTATACTTTAGGCGGACATTATGCTAGTATTTTAGTGAAAACTAGAGAAGGCCGACCAGTAAAAATTGAAGGAAATAAACTTTCAGGAGTTACAAAGGGCGGTGTAAATGCCCCAGTTCATGCGTCCTTACTATCATTATATGACAATGATAAACTGAAAGATCCAACTAAAGGAGGAAAGAAAATTTCCTGGGAAGCTTTAGATATCCAAATCTCTTCTGCTTTATCTAAGTCCACTAATGTGCGTATAGTTTCTAATACTATTTTGTCGCCTGCAACAAAAGCTGTAATTGCCGATTTTACTTCAAAATACCCAAGTACCAAACATATTACTTACGATACAAACTCTGTTTCAGGACTTATTGAGGCAAACGGTGTATCATTTGGCAAAGCCGCTATCCCTTCTTATTTATTTGACAAAGCCTCCGTTATAGTTGGAATTAATTGTGATTTTTTGGGTACTTGGTTGTCCCCAATTGAGTTTGCTGCACAGTGGGCAGAAACACGTAGGTTGAAATCAGGGAAGGATGGAAAAACTACAATGTCTCGCCACTACCAGTTTGAAACCGGGATGACTCTTTCTGGAGCAAATGCCGATTATCGTGGGATGTTCAAACCCTCTCAAGAAGGAATAGTAGTAGCAAATCTTTATAATAAAATAGTAGCAATTACCGGAGGTTCACCAATTAGTGCCGCAAAATTGGAAGTTGAGCATTTAGATAAATGTGCTAATGATTTGGTAAAAGCTAAAGGAACAAGTTTAGTTGTTTCTGGTTCTAATAATGTTTCTGTTCAAACTATTGTAAATGCAATAAATAGCATATTAGGAAATTTAGGAAGCACAATAGATTTTGGAACAACGGTAAATTATAGACAAGGCAACGATGTTGCCATGGCAAATTTTGCTGCGGAGTTAAAATCGGGTGCTGTGGACGCAGTTGTTTTTTTAGGTTCAAATCCGGTGTATGATTATTTAGATGGTGCAAGCATAGCTGAAGGTATAAAGAAAATAAAATTAAGTATTGCTATTGCTGAAAGAGCTGACGAAACTGCTTCATTATGTCAATATGTAGCATTAAATACGCATTTTTTAGAATCTTGGGGAGATGCATCTCCTAAACAAGGATATTATTCTTTAACCCAACCGGTTATTTCAAATATATTCAATTCACGTCAAGGAGAATCAAGCTTGTTAAAATGGGGAGGAAAATCAGCTGATTACCAAGCCTATCTTAAGAATTTTTGGGTTACCAACATTCTGAATGGTAAGTCATGGGTACAAGCATTACATGATGGAGTTTATGAATCACCTAATAATATACAAATAGGGGCTTCTTTTTTAGGAAACCTTTCTTTAGCAGCAGCTACTTTAAATCAAATAAAAGGTTCAGAATTAGAATTATCAGTATTCGAAAATGTAACAATTGGAACTGGTTTACAAGCTAACAATCCTTGGCTACAAGAAACTCCAGACCCAATATCTAAGGTTACATGGGAAAACACCGCTTCTTTTTCTCAAAAAACAGCAACAAAATTAAATCTCGCTCAAGGTGATATTGTAAAAGTTACTGTTGGGAGCAAAAGTGTAGAACTTCCAGTATTAATACAACCCGGTCAAGCACACGATACAGTTAGAATCGCATTGGGTTATGGAAGGACAGCTGCTGGAAAAGCTGGAAATACTGGAGTGGAAGTTTTAAGTATGCTATCTGGTTCATCTTCAGCTTCGAACCTATGGGTAGGTGGTGTGAAAGTTGAAAAAACTAAGGATGGATATACACTTGCACAAACGCAAACGCACGAAACGGTAATGGGGCGAGAGGCAGTTGTGCAAGAATCGATTCTTTCGGAATATGTTAAAAATCAAAAGGCTGGTAGATACGAGCCCATGATTGCTACATCAGATGGTTTGAAAAAACCGAATTCTATAACACTTTGGAATGGTCACGAAAAGAAAAATCATAGTTGGGGCTTAGTCATTGATCTTAATACCTGTACTGGATGTTCTGCGTGTTTAGTAAGTTGCCAAGCAGAAAACAACGTTCCAGTTGTAGGTAAAGCTGAAGTAGCAAGAGCGAGAGAAATGCATTGGATTAGAATAGATAGATATTATTCAAGTGATGCAGATTCTGAAAACAGATCTTTTGGGGGATATAAGGATATGGAAAAGGCTTCAGAAAATCCAGAAGTTTTGTTCCAGCCAATGATGTGTCAGCACTGTTCAAACGCCCCTTGTGAAACAGTTTGTCCAGTTTTAGCTACCACTCATAGTTCTGAAGGGTTAAATCAAATGACTTATAACCGTTGTATAGGTACACGTTATTGTGCAAACAACTGTCCATATAAAGTAAGAAGATTTAACTGGTATAGTTATTTTGAGAATGACAATTTCGATTTTAATTTCAATAATGATTTAGGTAGAATGGTTATTAACCCAGATGTAACCGTAAGGTCTAGAGGGGTTATTGAAAAATGTTCTATGTGTGTTCAACGTATTCAATCCGGTAAATTAACTGCCAAAAAAGAAAAACGTCGTCCTTTGGATGGAGAGATTGTAACTGCTTGTGCTCAATCATGCCCAACAGGAGCCATTACTTTTGGAGATATGTTAGACCCAGAGTCAAGAATTTCAAAAATTTTGGAAAGAGAAGAAGAAGGAAGAGCTTTCCAAGTTTTAGAAGAAGTTAACACAAAGCCACAAGTAAATTATTTAGTAAAAATTAGAAATAAAGACGAAACAAAAAAGGTAGTAGCTCCAGCACATAGTGCAGAACATGCTTCTCATTAATTTTTCGTAAAATCAATAATTAAAATAGTTCTTAACAAATTTTAGGATAATAGTATGTCAGTAGTTTCACCTATAAGAGAACATTTGGTAACCGGTGGTAAAACCTATCACGATGTTACCGAAGATATATGCAGACATGTAGAAAGCAAACCTACCAAAGAATGGAAAATAGCATTTTCTATTTCTGTTTTAGTTTTGCTTTATGGCGGATCTTGGGTTCTATGGACCTGGTGGGAGGGTCTTGGCGTTTGGGGTTTAAACAAAACCGTTGGATGGGCTTGGGATATCACCAACTTCGTATGGTGGGTTGGTATTGGTCACGCTGGTACATTAATATCTGCAATCTTACTTTTGTTTCGTCAAAAATGGAGAACTTCTATTAATAGAGCGGCAGAGGCAATGACCATATTTGCTGTACTTTGTGCGGCTTCATTTATTGTTATGCACATGGGTCGTCCATGGCTGGCCTATTGGGCATTGCCACTTCCCAATACATTTGGATCACTATGGGTAAATTTTAATTCACCTTTAATTTGGGACGTTTTTGCAATTTCCACTTATTTTTCAGTTTCATGTTTATTTTGGTATATTGGTTTAGTGCCCGACTTAGCCACTATTAGAGACAGAGCTACCGGAGTTAGAAAAAGTATCTATGGTGCATTGTCATTGGGATGGACAGGTGGAGCAAAGGCGTGGGCTCGCTATGAAGATGTCTCTTTGGTATTGGCAGGCTTATCTACACCATTAGTACTTTCAGTTCATACAATTGTATCATTTGACTTTGCTACTTCAGTTATACCCGGATGGCATACAACCATCTTCCCACCTTATTTTGTGGCGGGTGCAATTTTTTCTGGTTTTGCCATGGTTCAAAATTTGATGCTGGTTACAAGAGTCGTTTATAAATTAGAAGACTATATTACAATAGAACATATTGGGTTAATGAATAAAATCATTACCGTTACGGGTTCAATTGTAGGAGTAGCATATATAACCGAATTTTTTATTGCATTTTATTCTGGAGTTCAATATGAGAGTTATGCCTTCTTGAATAGAGCAACGGGTCCATTATGGTGGTCGTATGCTATGATGATGACTTGCAATGTTTTGTCTCCTCAAATATTTTGGTTTAAAAGTATGCGGGAAAATATTGTGGTCTCCTTTGTAATAGCGGTTGTTGTAAACATAGGTATGTGGTTTGAGCGTTTTGTAATTATTGTTACCTCCTTACATCGGGATTATCTTCCTTCAAGCTGGACGTATTTTACACCAAGAATGGGAGATATTGGAGATTATTTGTTTTCGTTTGGCTTTTTCTTTACATGTTTTTTCTTGTTTTCTAAATTTTTGCCAGTAATTAACATGGCTGAAGTTAAGGCAGTGTTAAAAACAGCATCTGAAAAAACAGCAGAAAAATCAAAAGTATCAGCTCATTAATTAAAAAGTAATTACTAGAAAAATGGCAGATAAAAAATATTTAGTAGGCATTTTTGAAGACGAAGACGTCGTGATGGATGCCGTAAGTAAAATTCGGGGAAGTAACATCAAGATTCATGAAGTCTATTGTCCATATCCAGTGCATGGATTAGACTCAGCTTTAGGATATGAAAGACCACGAATGGGTGTTTCGGCATTTTTGTTTGGAATAACAGGAACTACTTTAGCATTTTTACTTACTTTTTGGACTATGGGAGTTGATTGGCCAATGAATATTGGAGGTAAAAACTTTTTTCCTTTCCCTACAAATATTCCAATAGTTTTTGAATTAACTGTATTATTGGCATCTTTTGGCATGGCTTTCACTTTTTTCTTAACGGAAGGATTAACTCCTAGTGCAAAACCAATAATTTTTGATCTAAGAAGCACAGACGATAAATTTGTAATGGCAATAGATATGGGGAAAAATAGTATTTCTGAATCAGAAATATCCGATATTTTGAAGTCAACAGGTGCTTCTGAAGTGAATGTAAAAGAAATTTAAAAGATTTAAAATCATTAATAATGAATAATAAGAAATCATATATAAAATTGTTTTTAACACTTGTAATTAGTTGTACACTTTTTGGATGTGATAGTCATAACACCACTGGTTGGGAGTTTGCTCCAAATATGTATAATTCTTTAGGGTATGAACCACAAACTCAAATCAAAAAAAATGCAATAAATCTTTACGGATTGAATATGCGTTATCCTGTGGAAGGGACTATAGCTAGAAGGAATTTTCAAACTAGCTATGTTCAAGATGATAGTAGTGTCATAAATGATATAATGGTTTATGACATTAATAAAGATGGATTAGAAGCGGCTGCTACCAATTTGAAAAACCCAATGCCTTGGTCTGAAAAAGTGGAAGAAGAAGGTAAAATTTTATATGAACGCAATTGTCAACATTGTCATGGAGCTGGTGGAGCAGGAGATGGGAAGGTAGCAAAATACTATAAAGGAGTTCCAAACTATGCTTCTGATGCTTATAAGGACTTGAACGATGGTCATATTTTTCATGTTATTACCTATGGAAAAGGAAGAATGTGGTCTTTAAAAGGACAGGTTACTCCAGCGGAACGTTGGAAAATAGTTCATTATGTTCATAGGTTACAGTTAGGTAGTTAATATACGGTACTTATTTTTATTTTTATTTTGAAGCATTAATAGTAAATATATATAAAATGGCTCATAAGCACGAAATACCATCATTAGATGAATCAT
The DNA here is from genome assembly GCA_031420365.1 of Cytophagaceae bacterium. GTDB lineage: Bacteria > Bacteroidota > Bacteroidia > Cytophagales > Spirosomataceae > Leadbetterella. The sequence continues at coordinate 9,338 of JANOMP010000241.1, read as the reverse complement.
TTGACTTTAATCCTGAATTAAAGAAAAAACTCATTTTCTCTGCAATACTTGGTATAGCCCTAGTAGCACTTGGTGCTTTTTTGATTTCTAAGCATTGGAGCATAGGAGTTTGGGAATCTGCTGCTCATGGAGCAGAGCATTCGGGTGGAGAGCACGCCGCAGGTCAGCATGGTGCTACTCTTTTGTCAAGAATTGTTGCTAATTTGTGGATGAATAGTGTTTACTTTTTAGGGATATCTGTTGTAGGAGCATTTTTTCTGTCTTATAATTATGTAGCAAAGGCGGGTTGGTATGTTTCATTCAAGAGAGTTCCAGAAGCGTTTCCTTCTTTTATAATTGTTCCAGCTGCTGTTATTTTAGTTTTGTTTCTTATTCCAACTACAAGAGAAATCATTTTTCACTGGACTACCCCAGGAATAATGGATAAAGGAAGTGCTACCTATGATAAGATAATAGCTGGTAAGTCGTGGTATTTAAATAATGGCTTTTTCTTAGCACGTATTATTACTTATTTCGTGGTATGGTATTATTTGTGGACTCAAATTAGAAAGAATTCACTTTTAGAAGATCAATATGGAGATTTGTCTTATTATCATAAGAGCCGTAATTTTTCTAAAATGTTTTTAATATTTTTTGCTGTGACTTCATCTACTGCCGCCTGGGATTTGTCAATGTCAATAGATTCTCATTGGTTTTCTACAATGTTTGGATGGTATCATTTGGCTTCTTGGCATGTAGCAGGACTTTCGGCAATGATGTTGACTATAATTCTGTTAAAAGAGCAAGGGTATTTGAAAGTGGTTAAATTTAGTTCTATTCACGATTTGGGTAAATTGATGTTTGGTTTTTCTGTTTTCTGGACTTATGTATGGTTCAGCCAATTTCTTTTGATCTTTTATGCTAACCTTCCTGAAGAGACAATTTACTTTAGAGAGCGTTTTTCCGGACACGATGGAAGATATTTCGCTCCATTTATATTGAATATTTTATTAAATTTCATTTTTCCTTTCTTAATTTTAATGGCAAGGGAATCTAAAAGGAATTATACTTTTTTGAAATTAGCCTGTGGTTCAATATTAATTGGTCATTGGTTTGATTTTTATCAAATGCTGATGCCAGGAATAGCTAAGAATCAAGGTGGTATAGGTATTATTGAATGGGGAACTACTTTGACTTTTGCTTCACTATTTATTTATTTTGTAGCAAATCAGCTTTCAAAAGGTAATTTAATTGCCAAGAATCATCCATTCTTAGAAGAAAGTTTACATCACGATATTTAATATTTTTGTAAACAATTTTAATTAACAACAGATTATATATTTAGAATTATAATTTATAGAAAATGACAATTTTAATAGTAGTACTTTCCCTTTTATTTATTGTTCTCACTTTTTTAGTAGTGAGTAAAGCACAATCTATTTTAAAAGGTTTAAACAAAACTAAAGCTACGGAAGAAGGTGATTATTTAGGGGCTCCTGACAAAAGTAATTCTGCCAATGGTCTTGGATTATTTATTTTTTGGTTACTTAGTATTGTAGGCATAGTTTGGTCTTTTATCGATGCTAAGAAAGATTTTTTACCAGAAGCTTCTTCTATACATGGTAGAGAAACAGATTATTGGTTTTGGGTTTCTATGATAGTAATTATGATTGCTTTCTTTTTGATTAATTCCGTTTTGTTTTATTTTACCTATAAGTATAGATATAAGAAAGGCCGTAAAGTTGCTTTTTTTACTCACAATAATAACTTAGAAATTGTTTGGACGGTAGTTCCAGCAGTTGTTATGGCAGGTTTAGTTTTTTCAGGTTTAAAAGTATGGACAAAAATTATGGATGAAGCTCCAGCTAATGCTGAAGTTATTGATATTATGGGAAAACAATTTGCATGGACAGTGCGGTATCCAGGAGTTGATAACAATAAGTTAGGAGATTACAATTATAAATTGATGGACGATGCGGGTGGAAATCCTATGGGTGTTGATTTTAGTGATGAAAATTCTTTTGATGATTTTTCAAATACTTCTGAGATTCATATACCTAAAGGTAAGCCAGTATTGCTAAAGATTAGAGCTAGAGATGTTTTGCATAGCGTTTTTATACCTCACATGCGTGTTAAAATGGATGCAGTGCCCGGAATGCCAACAAAATTTTGGTTTGTTGCAGATAAAAGTACAGAGGACATGCGAACTGAATTAGGGAAACCAGATTTTAACTATGAAGTAGCTTGTACTGAGGTGTGCGGAAGATCTCACTTTGGTATGAAAATGCTTTTGGTAGTTGATGAGCCTGCAGATTATGATAAATGGAAGAAAAATCAAAAGCCACTTCTTACAGAGAACGCTGCCTTACTTGATAAAGTACCTGCTAATTTGAAAGCAAAGGCTTTAAAATATATAGCACAGGAAGCTACTCCTGTGACAGAGGTGATGGAAGATACGACGAAGGTTGTAGCTTCTCGTGTGATAGGAAGTAAATTATTAGCAAAATTAAAATAATATAGATATGTCAACTAGTTCTAAAGTAGATGTACATTCTCATGATGATCATGCTCATGAAGAGCATCATGAATTGGGATTTATTAGAAAATATATTTTCTGTGAAGATCATAAGGTTATAGCAAAACAATATCTTATATCTGGTATAGTTTGGGCTTTTATTGGAGGGTTAATGTCAGTAGTTTTTAGGCTACAATTAGGTTTCCCAGACATGGATATGGCTTGGTTAAAGCCAATGCTTGGGCAATGGGTATCTATAGACCCTGCTTCGGGATTAGGCAAATTGGATCCAAATTTTTATTTGGCTTTGGTTACAATGCATGGTACTATTATGGTATTTTTTGTTTTAACTGCTGGACTAAGTGGTACATTTTCTAATTTTTTGATTCCACTTCAAGTGGGTGCTAGAGACATGGCATCGGGCTTTATGAACATGTTATCGTATTGGATATTTTTCTTATCGAGTGTTCTGATGTTTGTTTCTATCTTTATTCAGACTGGCCCTGCAGGTGGTGGGTGGGTAATATATCCCCCGTTAAGTGCTTTGAAAGATGCTAATCCGGGTTCTCAAGATGGTATGACATTGTGGTTAGTTTCTATGGCTCTTTTTATAATATCTAGCCTTTTGGGGGGAATTAATTATGTGACTACTGTAATAAATTTGAGGACTAAAGGGATGTCAATGGACAAATTACCTTTAACTGTCTGGGCATTTACATTTACAGCAACTTTAGGAATACTCTCTTTTCCTGTTTTATTCTCAGCTGCTTTACTTTTAATTTTTGATAGAAGTTTTGGAACTAGTTTCTACTTATCTGATATTTATATTAATGGGCAAGCGTTACCGAATCAAGGAGGAAGTCCAATATTATTCCAGCATTTGTTTTGGTTTTTAGGTCATCCTGAAGTATACATCGTTATTTTGCCAGCATTGGGATTAACTTCGGAAATTATTGCTACAAATTCCAGAAAACCTATATTTGGATACAAAGCCATGATTTTTTCAATGGCAGGTATTACATTTCTAGCGTTTATAGTTTGGGCCCATCACATGTTTATGACAGGTATGAATCCTTTCCTTGGTTCAGTTTTCATGTTGTTGACTTTAATTATTGCAGTGCCTTCTGCGGTAAAAGGTTTTAATTACACCGCTACACTTTGGAGAGGAAATATTATTTTCACTCCGGCTATGTTATTCGCAATTGGATTGGTCTCTTTCTTTATTTCGGGTGGCTTAACTGGTATTATTTTAGGTAATGCTGCATTGGATATCCAATTGCATGACACCTATTTTGTGGTGGCTCACTTCCATTTGGTGATGGGTTCTGCTGCATTCTTCGGAATGATTGGTGGTGTATATCATTGGTTTCCAAAAATGTTTGGTAGAATGATGAATCCAACATTAGGTTACATACACTTTTGGTTTACTTTCGTAGGAATATATTTAGTATTTTTCCCGATGCACTATATTGGGATTGCAGGTTTTCCGAGAAGATATTATCAATGGTCAGGTTTTGAAACATTTAATACGTATGCAGATTTAAATAGTTTTATTTCCGTTGCGGCAATTGTTACATTTTTAGCACAGTTGATTTTTATAGTAAACTTTGTCTACTCCATTTTTAAAGGGAAAAAGGCTAGTTTAAATCCTTGGAAATCTAATACATTAGAATGGACTACTCCTATTAATCCAGAACATGGCAATTGGGTTGGTGAAATACCTACTGTTTATAGATGGCCGTATGATTACTCTAAGCCTGGAGCTGACGATGATTTCATTCCTCAAAATGTACCATTTTCTGCTACTTTGGGTTCAAATTTGCCAGAAGAGAACGAATTGATTAAATATGAGAAAGAAGTAGAATCAATAAAATTTGATCCTTCAATTCACGATTAATATTTTTTAACCTTAATGAAGTACAATGAAATTGGTTGCATTCCTTCATTGTACTTTTTTCATTTAAGTGGATAAACTTTTTAGAAGATTTGGAATATTAACAATTACTTCAGTAATAGTATTGATTTTTGTTGGTGGGATAGTTCGTGCAACTGGTAGTGGAATGGGGTGCCCAGATTGGCCTAAATGTTTTGGATCATGGATTCCTCCTACGAACATTGATCAGCTGCCTCAAAACTATCAAGAAATATTCGGTGAAAAGTTAAAAGGTGAAGTAGTATTTAATCCAATTAAAACTTGGATTGAATATTTAAATAGACTTTTAGGGGTTTTAATAGGTTTTTTTGTTTTCTTAACTTTCCTTTTTTCATTTATAGTTTACCGTAAATCGGAAATTAAAATTGTAATATTTTCATTTATCTCTTTTTTATTGGTAGGATTTGAAGGATGGCTGGGTTCAAAAGTAGTTTCAAGTGAATTACATCCTGTTCTTATTACAATTCATATGTTGGTATCTTTACTCTTATTAGGATTGTTGATTCTAGTAATTTTAAAGTCGTTTAAAGTGAATATGAAATATGATACCTTCCCAAGAAATAGTGCGATTTCATTTCTTTTGATAATAAGTTTCTTTTTAGTTATTAGTCAGATAGTATTTGGAACTCAAATAAGAGAGGGAATAGATTTAGCACAGAAAAGTATGGGTGATGATTTAAGAGCCGAATGGGTTAATAGCGTATATGGAAAAGTTTTGTTTCATGGTGGACTTTCTCTTTTGATTTTAGGATTGCATTTTAAAATATTTTTAAAGGTTAAACAAATGTCTGATTCTGTTATACTATTTAAGTGGGCTAAATTATTATTTACGTTTGTAATCTTTAGTATCTTAAGTGGTAGCATTCTAGGGTTTGCTGGTTTTCCTGCCATTGTTCAGCCTTTTCATTTAGTATTTTCTAGTATAATAGTTTCTTTACAATTTGTAGTTTACTTTTTGTTAGAACCTGAATTAATTTAAATGGTGGAAAAAATTATAGATTTTTCTTTTTTTGATAAAATGAAAGCATATTATGAGCTAACAAAGTTTAGGCTTTCTATAACTGTGGTCTTTTCAAGTTGTTTTGGTTATTGTTTAGCAAATGGTGATTTTGAATTAAAAAAGCTTTTAATTTTTGCTGTTTCAGCTTTTTTTGTAACTTCTTCGGCTAATATTATTAATCAAATAAAAGAAGTAGAGCTTGATAAGTTAATGACACGAACTATGTTTAGGCCGCTTCCTTCTGGAAGATTAAAAAAAAGTCAAGCAGCATGGTTTGCTATTATTTGTGGCACGATAGCATTAAGTACGCTGTATTTCGAATTTAATGCTGCCACTGCTCTTTTATCATTGCTTTCTTTAGTTTTATACGGATTTGTATATACCCCATTAAAGCGAGTAGGACCTATTGCTGTTGCGGTAGGAGCATTGCCTGGTGCTTTTCCTCCAATGATTGGATGGGTAGCCGCTACAGGTCATTTTGGATTAGAGCCTGGTATCTTATTTGCTATTCAATTTTTTTGGCAGTTTCCTCACTTTTGGGCAATTGCCTGGGTTTTGAATGAAGATTATTCAAAAGCTGGTTTTAAATTGTTGCCATCTAAGGGCGGGACTAATTTAAATTCTGCTATACAAATTACAATATATACTTTATTTTTATTACCTCTTTGTTGGGTACCTTATTATTTGAATATGACAGGTATAAATTCCGCATTTGTTGCTTTGATATGTGGTGTTTTATTTTTAGCTCAAACGTTACATTTGATGCGGAATAGAAACAAAAAGGCTGCTTTACAATTAATGTTTGGATCTTTTTTGTACTTGCCAATAGTTCAAATAGCTTATTTAATGGATAAAATTTGATTATGAAAGATAATATAACAATTCAAGAACCTAAACCCATTTTGACGGTAAACAAATGGAAATTTATAATTTGGTTGTTTATAATAACCATTATTATGCTTTTCGCCTCTCAAACAAGTGCGTATATTGTACGAAGAGCTGAAGGGAATTGGACAGAGTTTGAAATACCTTTAATTTTTTGGTACAGCTCTGCAGTTCTGATTGTGAGCAGTATTTTTATGCAATTCGCTTTATTTGCAGCAAAGAAAGATGAGTTTGGGAAATTAAAAACTTTTATTTTTATTTCTTTTTTACTTGGAATTATTTTTTTAGTAATGCAGTATTTGGGGTGGCAAAACTTACAATCTCAAGGAATCTATCTTAAAGGCAATCCCTCAGGTTCATTTTATTATATTATAACAGGCCTTCATGGTTTTCATTTAATTACTGGTTTAATTGTTATATTGTTTTCATTTTATTCTTCCTTTAAAATGAATATTCATTCAAAAAATTTGATCAGATTGGAGGTTTGTTCAATCTATTGGCATTTTCTAGATCTACTCTGGATCTATCTTTTTGGGTTTTTATTGTTTTTTAGATAAATTTTTAATTCAAATTCAAATAATTTAAGGCATTTTCAAATAGATTTTTTAAATTTGCCAAGTATTTTAAAACTGATTATATATGGCTTCTACGAGTAGTTCTTTAAATCCTGATCATTTGATGTGGGAAGGTGGTACACAACCTATGAAAGTTGGTTACGGAAAGTTGATGATGTGGATATTTCTGCTTTCAGATACTTTTACTTTTTCAGCATTATTGATCTCTTATGGATTAGTAAGATATAGTTTTCCCAGTTTTAAAGATATTTTGCCTGACATGACGCATAAAACTTTTGAACTTTCTCACCAATGGTGGCCTGTTCCAGAAAAAGTATTTGAAGCAGTGCCTTTTTTACATGGAATTTCTTTACCACTCGTTTTTGTAGGATTAATGACATTCATCTTAATATTTAGTTCTGTTACCATGGTTTTGGCTGTTGAAGCGGGTCATAGAAGAGATAAGGCAGATGTTGAAAAATGGATGCTTTGGACTATTTTAGGAGGATTTACTTTTTTGGGTTCTCAAGCTTGGGAGTGGTCACACTTTATTCACGGTTCGGCAGAAGGCTTGACAATGGCTAATGGGGTGAAATTATTTGGTGCAAATTTGGTGCAAAATGAATATGGGCCACCGGCATTTGCTGATTTTTTCTTTTTTATAACTGGTTTTCACGGAACCCATGTTTTGTCGGGTGTTATATTAAATATTATGGTCTTTTATAATGCAACAAATGGGGTTTATGAACGACGTGGGCATTATGAAATGGTTGAAAAAGTAGGCCTCTATTGGCACTTTGTGGATTTAGTTTGGGTTTTCGTATTTACTTTCTTTTATTTGGTTTAAATTTTAAAATATATATTTTATGAGCAATCATACTATGCACGAAGGAGAAAAACAAAAACCACAAACCAAAATACTTTGGAAAGTGTTTTGGATTTTATTGGTTTTGACTGCATTTGAGTTTCTAATAGCATTTGGATTAGATTCTGATAAATTTAAATTAACAAAAATTTTAATTTTTGTTATCATGACCATTGTTAAAGCCTTTTATATTGTAGGGACTTTTATGCATTTAAAAGACGAAGTTAAGTCTTTAATGTGGACAGTTGTTTTACCTGCTATGTTTGTGGTTTGGCTTTTGGTTGCATTAATTGTGGAGGGAGGATATATAGGAGGAGTTAGATAAATGACAAAAAAATATTTCAAGGCCGGAATACTCATAGCAACCCTAGGTATTCCGGTTTTCGTTTTTTTATTTTTGAAGTTTTTTGGAAAAAATAATTTCGATTTACCTTATTTTTTCCCAGTAATTGCAGAAAATGGCGAGGTAAAGGTAATTAATGGCGATACCATATTTCACCAGCCACCAAGTTTTCAATTGATTGATCAAAATAATAGGCCTTTTAAGTATAAGTCAACTGATGGTGGAATTAGAATTGTAAGTTTTTTCTTTTCCCGATGTGGCACAATTTGTCCTACTACAAATTCTAATTTAAATAGGGTTCAAGAAAAATTTAAGGACAAAATTTCTATAATTTCTATTACTGTAGATCCAGTTTATGATACTCCAGAAGTATTAAATGCTTTTGCCAAAAAATACCAGGATAAGTTAGGTCTTTGGTCTTTTTTATCGGGCGATAAGAAATATATCTATAATTTAGCTATAAAAGGTTTTAAATTGCCCGTTGCAGATGCGAATGAATATGATCAAAATATTAAGTCAATTGATGAAACATTTATTCATTCTGATAAGTTATTATTAATAGATGATCGGGGATTTATTAGAGGCATTTATAGTTCTACTGATAAATTTGAGATAGATCGTCTGGTTGTTGAAATTAAAGTATTGTTAACTAAAGCAAAAAAAGTTGGAAACTAAAAATTCTTCATTAAAAGTAATTAATATTATTTCGATTGTTATTCCAATAGTTGTAGCAATACTTTTGGGCATTCAAAATAAATTGGATCTTGGTCCTTGGACGGGTTTCCTCCCCAAAATTAATGCAATAATAAATTCTTTAACTGCATTTTTATTGCTTCTAGGATTATATTTTATCAAAAATAATAATATTAAAATTCATAAGAAAATCATGACTTTTGCCTTTACCTTGGGTGGTTTGTTTTTAGTATTTTATGTAATCTACCACTTAACAAATGCGGCTACACCTTTTGGAGGAACTGGTTTTATTCGATATTTTTATTACTTCAATTTAATTACTCATATTCTCGCATCTTTAGTGGTTTTACCTTTCGTTTTACGTGCTTTTTATTTTGGTCTTTTTAGAATGGACGATAAACATAGGAGAGTTACTAAAATTGCCTTTCCGATCTGGTTGTATGTATCAGTAACCGGAGTTATTGCTTATTTAATGATTGCTCCATATTATACACATTGACATGAAAAGGGTCTTTTTTATTGTTTTATTATTTTTCTTTTTTAGTTTTGATTCATCAGCCCAGTGTGCTAT
>JANOMP010000240.1:0-3438 GCA_031420365.1 Cytophagaceae bacterium | reverse complement strand
TTTTTATTTTTTCTCGGATGCCAGTAAAAAAAAACTAGATTTGTATTTAAGTACAAAAACAAATTACTTTGTCGTTATATATTCAAATATATTCTTAATAATGCCCAAATTTAGCACCAATACAAAAACCGACGTTCTGATTCATTTAGGTATTATAATATCTTTTCTTTTGGCTTTTTTCTTTGCTTTTTTCTTTTTGTATCTTCCTTGGTCCACAAATCATGGAGAGGCAGTGATTGTGCCAGTGCTCAAAGGTCTAAGCCTAGAAGCAGCAGAAGATTTATTAGATGAGAATGATTTAGATTACGAAATCAGTGATAGCATTTTTGTTTCGAGCATTGCTCCATTAAGTATAATATCAAATTATCCAAAATCGGGCTCAAATGTCAAAGAGGGAAGAAAAATATATTTGACTGTGGCAGCTGTATCAGCTCCATTGGTTAAAGTTCCTAACATTATAGGACGATCTACTTCAAGTGCTCAAAATCAACTTTTAAGTGCGGGTTTATATTCCGCTGGTGAAGAATTAATTCCAGCATTAGAGGAAAATACTGTTTTGAAAATTAAATTAAATGGCCAAGAGATTCAACAAGGTCAAGATATACCAAAAGGCTCCAAAATAATTTTGGTAGTAGGAGATGGTTATGGCAACCAAAAAATTGATGTACCTACAGTAATTGGAATGAGCTTTGATGAGGCGGATATTCTACTCTCAGGCCTAGGTTTAAGTATCGGAACAATAACCTATGAACTTTCAGACAAACCTTCAGGCACGGTTATAAGACAAAAACCAGAAGCTGGAAACGAAGAAAAAATTAGAATAGGCTCTCCAATTAATATTTGGGTTTCAGGAGAGCCAGTGACAACACCAATAGAAAAATAATTAAAACTAATAATGGAAGCAAATTTTGATATTACAGTTAATCAATTAAAAGAAATGCTCGACAATGGCGAGCCTTTTAATCTAATTGACGTAAGAAACCCAGACGAATATGAAGAAGATAATTTAGGAGGTATTTTGCTTCCTTTAGGTGATTTACCAGATAGCTTAGATGAGTTAGAAGGGATTAGGGGACAAGACATCTATATACATTGTAGAAGTGGTGCCAGAAGCGAAAGAGCTAAACAATATTTAATTTCAAATGGCTTTGAAAATGTTCACAACGTTTTAGGTGGAATACTAGCCTTTAGGAATTTGTAAATCAAGATATTGTATTCTTAAAATAAAAACTTCAATTGCATTTGGCATTGAAGTTTTTTTTATCTCTTATTCTTTGAATCAATAGTTATCGTAACTGGGCCATCATTTATTAAAGATACTTGCATATCAGCACCAAATTCGCCAGTTTGAATTTCTTTCCCAAGTTTTTCAGATAGAATTTTTATCATTCTATTATAAAAAGGTATAGCAATATCGGGCTTTGCTGATTCAATAAATGAAGGTCTATTGCCTTTTTTTGTGGAAGCCAAAAGAGTAAATTGAGAAATCAGAAGTATATTTCCATCTATTTCATCCAGCGATAAATTCATTTTCCCTTCCCTATCTGAAAACACCCGAAGTCCAATAATTTTATTAGAAAGCCAATCTAAATCTTCTTCTGTATCGAAGTGACTTATACCCAAAAAAACCAAAAATCCTTTCTTAATTTCTCCATTAATATTTTTGTCAATAGTCACTTTCGCCTCACTTACTCTTTGAATAACGGCTATCATTTATTCAAAAATTTAACATTAAATAGGCAATTAAAAAATAAGCTCCAATACCAATCAAATCATTTGCAGTAGTAATAAAAGGTCCTGAAGCCATAGCAGGATTTACACCAATTTTATCTAATATCAAAGGAGTGATTGTGCCCATAAAGGATGCTAAAATAACTACAGAAAACAAGGAAAGGCAAACCACCCAAAATAATTCTGGATTACCAATGGTGTACACATAGATTCCCGTTAAAACTCCCACTACCAGTCCGTTTATTAATGCTACTCGTATAACTTTGGAAAGTCTTTGCCATAAACTTATGCTTATTCCTGATTTTTCAGCAAGCGATTGAACTATCAAAGAGGAGGTTTGAATACCAACGTTTCCACCAGTTGAAGCCATTAAAGGAATAAAAACCGCCAAACCTGCTATTTTTGACATAGTGCCTTCAAACCAACCAATAACCGATGCTGCCAAAAGACTCCCAATAACACCTATTACCAACCAAGGAATACGTGCTTTGGCTAGCTTCCAAACTGAATCGTCTTCGTCGGCTTCTCCGGTAATACCAGACATCACTTGAATATCCTCTTCTGCTTTTTCAGTAATAAAATCGAGCACATCATCCACGGTAATTACTCCTAATAGCCTTCCCAAAGTGTTAACTACTGGAATTGCTTCTAGGTCATATCTTTGCATAATTTGAGCTACTTCATCACCACTTTTAGTAGTATCAACAAACACGATATCATCATCAAAAATATTCCCAATTTTTGTGTTTTTTCGTGCTAATACGATTTGCTTTAATGAAACAATTCCCATCAATTTTTGATCAGAATCTACCACATAAACAGCATATACTTTATCAACATCTTCTGCCTGAGCTCTTATCTCTTCAACACATTCACTAACCGTTTGATTAATATTAACTTTTATTAATTCTTTTTGCATTAATCCACCAGCCACATCTTCGGGATAGTGCAATAAATCTAAAATAAATCGAGCTTGTTCTCTATCTTCTAGAAGGGCAATAATTTGTTCCCTGAGTTTTATGGGCTGCTCATTCAATAAATCTACAGCGTCATCAGAATCAAATAGATTGACATATTTTGCTATCTCTTCTATAGTAAACTGTTCTTTAATGAATTTTTTTCTATCTTCAGATTCAATATTAGAAAGCACTTCGGCTCCAATTTCTGTATCTAATAATTGAAATAATGCATGAGCCCCCTCTCCGTCTAATTCAAAAAGGATATTCGCAATGTCTGCTGGAAATAGCTCATCTAGTTGGTTTCTTAAAAATTCACTATGATTTGATGAAATGGCTTCCTCTATTGTAGCTAAATAATCTTTGGTAAGTTCGAAAGTCGCCATTTTCTACTTGTCCTTTAATATTGAATCACAAAAATGAAAAAATTATGCCTTTTAAACAAGAAAATGGTCGATTTAGAATATAAAATAAATTGATGCTCAAATTTGGCGGATTGAATCTACGAATTAAACTGTAATGGACTTTCTATAATTATTTTTGAAGAGATTCGAGTAAAAATCTTTCTTTTTTAATCTTCCTTATTTTGATCTATTATTATTTATTATATTCTACTGTCAAACGGTTAAATTAGGTTAGGATTTTATTAATCTTAGAAAAACACAAAAAGGCTCGAAAGTTTAGCTTTTTCGCCTTTTTGTTCAGAAATTTGAGTTCCTCAAAACAAATTTCTGTATGCAAGATATCAAAA
>JANOMP010000239.1:0-16334 GCA_031420365.1 Cytophagaceae bacterium | reverse complement strand
TAAAGGCCGCCTTCATATCGAATAGAGGGTGTCAAGTGGGCTTTTTACAGTATGAGTGTCAAGAGCTAATAGTTGCAAATACACCAAGGTGGTTTCTATTTTAGCATGCCCCATCAGAGCTTGCACACTCACTATATTGACGCCGTTTTCGAGTAAATGAGTTGCAAAACTATGCCTGAGCGAATGTACAGAGGCTGTTTTTTCGATATTGGCCTTTTTTAAATTCTGTTGCATTACTGCCTGAATACTTCTGGTAGAGTATTGTTTGCCAATTTTATTGGAATTAAAGAGCCAAGTTTTGGGTTTAAAATCCCGTAAATACGTATGCAATCCACGAGTTATTACGACAGAAAGCGGCAGGCAACGATCTTTATTGCCTTTTCCGTTTCGGACAATCAGGGTTTTACGCTCAAAATCTAGATCTTCTAACTTCAGTTTTACAGCCTCAGAAACCCTTAAACCAGCTGAATATATCAAAGCCAATACGATACGGTGCTTTAAATATGTGGGGGTTTTAAACAGTAGTCGGCATTCTGTTTTAGAGAGAACCACAGGTAAACCGTAGCGTTGAATAACAGAGGGCAAAATAGGGCAAGCCAACCTTGCCACATGTTTAAAATAATATTTGATACCAAAGATGGTCTGTTTGTAAGTGGTGACAGACTTACCCTTGGTACGTTCAAGAACAAAGACTAAATACAGATCTATCTGTTGCTGAGTGAGCTGACAAGGCAGGCACTGATAATACAATGACAAACTGGCAAGTTGATGGGCATAATGAACATAGGTAAGAGGCGAGCGTTGCCAAATGGTCAAAGATGTTTTCAAAGCCATATTGGCTTCTAAAAAGCCAGAAACCTCACTGCTAGCTCTAGCTACTGCTGATACACTTTTTTTTCATGATTATGATAATTTGATATCTAGCTAAGGTAGGTATTTATTTGGCAATCCACGAGCTACCAAGTGATAACTTGGTTTTGTTCAACGATTAGCTAAACGCAGATTTTGCCTTTTGGCAAAATCTGCGTTTAGGTGATGTTATGGGCAGGGCATTCTTTCTTTCGAGTTACATTTCGTAACAGTCGAAACGCCCTACAGTCCTAATACACACAGGTCTGAATACAAAGGTATAAAAAAACCTGCGGTCGAAATACCCAACAGTCTTGGCACACAAATCTGAATACAAAACTATAAAAAAACTGCGGTCAAAATACCCAACGGTCTGAACACACACAGGTCTGAATACACACAGGTCTGAATATAAAGCTATACAAAATACTGCGGTCGAAATACCCAACGGTCTTTGACACACAGGTCTGAATACAAAGCTATAAAAAACACTGCGGTCGAAACACCCAACGGTATTGACACCCACAGGTCTGAATAGAAAGCTATAAAAAATACTGCTGTCGAAACACCCTACGGTCTTGACACCCACAGGTCTGAATACAAAACTATAAAAAAACCTGCGGTAGAAACACCCTACAGTCCTAATACACACAGGTCTGAATAGAAAGCTATAAAAAATACTGTGGTCAAAACACACCACAGTCGTAATGCATTGAGGTCGAAACACCCTACCTGCCTGCAAATTATACGAATATGCAATTAAGTCTTTCTTTTGTTAAACCAACCAAAGAACAATTGTTTGCATTCATTAATTTCATCCTCTTCAATGAATTTGTAATTTCTATCTTCTTTTTCTTCGGCTTTTGCCGTTTCCATCCAATATTGTTTAAAAAGTTCATATGAGAAATCTAGTATATGTTTTTTAAGTTCAAATATTTTTGTCGAATCAATATTTTCTGATTTACAAAACTGTCCAACTCCCTTAAGAATATTAAGGATTGAAGTAAAGTATTCTTCATTATCAATCTCCTCTTTTCTGAAATAATCATAAAATTGATAAATGATTTTTTCAATAATTTTTTTTTCAAGACTATCCATAGTTGTTTCTGCAAAAAATATAATTGTCGAAGGCAAAGTGCTTTTTTTTTAATTGCCTTGCCCAACATTAAAGTATTCTCGATGTTTTGTGGGGCTAATTTAGACAATAAAAGGTTGCCCCACAAAATGTTGAGAATAAATTCGTTGGACGAATTCTATGCGATGTTTATTGGGGTAGCTTAACTTAAAAATCTACTATGGGGAAATTGGCGGCTTTTGGTAACATTTAGTAGTATTTTCTTTTACAAATAGTCCTGTATTTTTTATGTTTTAAGGTTTTTTGTCTAACTTTTATAGGGCTTGAGGTGGTTTTTATCTATCTTTTTTCTTTGTCTTATTGATTTTAAATATTTTGGACAATGGAATTCTAAGCCCACCGCCAAATAAGGGCTAAAATTCTAAATCAGTTAATAGGTTTTTAAATACTGTTGGTGGTGGTTTTGCTGCATGCCAAACCAATATTGTTTGCATTGTTTTTTTATTACAACAAGGGCATAGTTCTGAGGTAAACGAGCTTTTTTCTTTTGCATTTTTTATGGCTAATTTCCTGTCAAACTTTGGCCTTATTTCCCCAGTAAGTTCCAACATCAAGGTATCTATTTGCAAATATGCAGCACCCGAATGGAATCCGAAATTGCGTATTTTTGTAAAACCCGAGGGAAGAATATGTTGGCTAAATCTTCTTAGAAATTCTTCGTTTTCAAGGACCATCGTTTTTTGTTTCGCATTGTCTTTGTAATCTTTGTATCTAAATGTGGTTTGCTGTTGGTCTACTTTTATGAGGCGATGGTTACTGATAGCCACCTTGTGGGTGTATCTTCCAAGATATTCTATTACCTGAGGAGCACCGCCAAATCGGGAGGCCGAACCCGGACTTTTAGCATATACAACCCATTTCTTTTTATACACATCATCTAAAAATTTGGATTCTTGCCTAGGTAAATTTCCTAGTTTAATTTGTTTTCTAATTGCAGCTAGAAATTTAGCTTTATAAACTGATTTTAAGTCGTCTATTGGAAAGAGGAAACCTTTTCTTCCGTTGGCTTTGTTGCCTTTTAGAGGTTTCCAGAAACTATCGGAATCTAAGCCCCCAGCCGGTACAATACAATGTATGTGTGGATGCAGACTCAGATTCTGCCCCCACGTATGAAGTACAGCAGTCATACCCATCTTTATGTCATATTGAGGTTTTTTTCCAAATGCTTTTAGTGTATTCCAAGCTACTTTAAAAAGCATATCGTACATAATCTTCGGAAACTGTAAGCATAGCATATTTAACTCATGAGGCATGGTAAAAACCACATGAAAATATCTAACGGGAAGCGTTCGATGTTTCATAGCCATTAGCCATGCTTCCTTTTGTAACTGTTGACATTTAGGACAGTGCCTATTTCTACAAGAATTATAAGAGATGCGTTCGTAAGAGCAATTACTATCTGAACACCTATCTTGATGGCCACCCAATTGAGCAGTTCGGCATTTGCTCAAAGCCATCAGTGTTCTGGCGGAGTTTCCTAAGGATTGCTTGATGTATTTTTCTGAATGCCTAATAATATCAGCTACCTCAAATTCAGGTTTCAAATTTGATATAAACTATCTAAAGGAGATACCACCATTCCATAATTGGCATTCACTAGACGTGTATATATCAGCGTTGATTTAATGTCAGAATGCCCCATTAGCTGTTGAATCCTCACAATATTAGTACCGTTTTCCAACAAATGGGTCGCGAAAGTATGTCTGAGTGTATGCGGGCTTGCTCCTTTTTTTAATATAAAAGCAGCCTCCATTGCCTTGTTGAGTATGTGTTGAACACTTCTTGATGAATATGGAGTAGATTTATCTTTACCACTAAAAAACACAAATCCACTAGGTCCATATTTATTGTAATATTGAATTAGACCTTTTTTTTGCAAAACCGAAAGTGGGATACAACGATCTTTGTTGCCCTTCCCTTGCCTAACAGTTATAGTCATTCGATCAAAATCTATGTCCCAAATTTTAAGACTACAAAGTTCGCCCACACGCAGTCCTGCAGAATATATAAGCGTAAGGCACACTCTATGTTTTAGGTTTTTAATAACAGAAAAAATTCTTTTGCATTCAACTCTAGAAAAAACTACAGGCAAGGTAGATTTTTGTACAACATTGGGTAAAAAAAGATAATCCTTTATATGTAAAATCTTTCGAAAATAAAATGAAAGACCATAAATACACAATTTAAGTGAGGTTTTAGAAGGCGAGCTACATTGGTCACTTAATAAAGAAAGATAAGAATCGAGCTCATCTTGGCTTAGTAGGTTGGGCGTTTTTTTACAATGAAGACTGAGTTTAGCAAGCTGATTAATGTAGTTAAAGTAAGTGTTGCTAGAAAGTTGATTAATTTTAATAGCAATCTGAAATCGATTATCAATATCAGAAAAACCTAAAATTGAAGCTGAGGCTCGAGTAAGATAATTGTTTTTTTTAACATGATATTATTTTTTAATATCATACTAAGAGCAAAGATTATTCCAATTCAAAAAGCTACCGCGATAAACATCGGATAGGTTTTGTTCAACGGTTGGCGGGTTTAAGAAGTTGGGGACTAAGAAGTACCCATTTTCATATTACTACTACTGTTTTTAGAATGTACAAAAGTTCGTATTTTCACCAATGCCCCAATTTCTTTAAACCCGCTGTTATAGGCTGGCGTTCTTGTCATCCGTTCATATTTAGCCATTTATTTGTCCCACCACAGAGCCAAATTGCATTCAGTCCAAACTCTTTTAAAAGTTTTGCTCCGTCTGCTGACCGTCCGCCACCTTTACCGCACGCAGTAACAAATTGAAAGTTTTTGTCAAGTTGTGAAATGCTGTTTTTTAACTCTTGAAGTGAAATGTTCAAGGCATTTGGAATATGTGCTTGTTCATATTCTTCTTTGCTTCTTACGTCAATGATTTGGATTTTTTTGTTGGCTTGCAGTGCTTGTTTTACTTCTTCAACTTCAATGCACTCTTTGATTACTTTTATTTGTTCTGGCATACGGAATTTGAGTATAAGTGAAGATATAATTGTTAGACCACCAATGAGAAAAATGGCGTATTCAATACCGAATAAGTCGGCAGTAACGCCTGAAATTATGGCACCAAAAGCATAACCTAAATCTCTCCAAAGTCGGAATGTGCCAATACTCTCTGCTCTTTGTTTGGGGCTTGTCGCTTGTGCAATAGTTGATAAAAATGTCGGATATACCAATGCAGTTCCTAAACCTAAAATTGCAGAAATAGAAACTAATACATAAAAGTCACTACTAAACGGAATAAGTAAAATTGCGACCCCTTGTAAAAGCATTCCCCAAAATAGCATTGCTTTTTTTGAGTAATGGTCGGACATTTTGCCTGTAAAAAGTTGTCCGATACCCCAAACGGTTGGATAAATAGCAGTGATTATACCAATATTTGCATTGTCAAAGTTTAGCGACAGAAGAACTATTGGAAGCAAGCCCCAAATCATTCCGTCATTCAAATTGTTTACAAGTCCTGCCAGTGTTACTGAACTTAATGTTTTGTTTTTGAAAGTTGTTTCTAAAAACACATTGTCAAGCTGTATTGTATTGTCGGTAGCATTTTCTTTATGAACAAAAACTCTTGTGTCTTTTACCCAAAGTGCAGTTAAGATAAAGCCAATAATGGAGATAAAAATTCCAATGTAAAATGGATAGGGTGTAATACCATAAGTGTTGGCAATGTAACCTGTCAAGAATGCAACTACACCAACTGCAAAATAGCCTGCAAATTCATTTAAACCCATTGCAAATCCACGGTCTTTTTCGCCAACTAGGTCAATTTTCATTACCACTGTGCTACTCCAAGTCAGCCCTTGACTAAAACCTAGAAGCATATTGGCAAAAATCACCCAACTCCAACTTGGGGCGTATATGAGAATGAAGGGAATTGGAATAGCGATAAGCCAACCAAATAAAAGTAAATTCCTTCGTCCGAATTTATTGGCAAGTCGCCCTGTGAAATAGTTTGCAATGGCTTTGGTAATACCGAATGCTGTAATGAAAGAAAGAATTGCTGTCTTTGAAGCTACGCCAAATTCCAATTCAGCAAACTGCGGAAAAATAGTCCTTTCCATTCCTATCATTCCGCCAACAAAAGCGTTTACGATTACCAAAATGGTAAACTGCTTCCAGTTTTCTTTAAGTCCGAGTTTTACATTTTCCATATTTTAAAAAGTCAAGACAATTTTATTTTTGCGCCCTAAATCATACAAATCACTCATTGAGGAAAATTTACAAACTTTTGGTTCATCATTATTTCGACTTTGTAAGCAAGTGCCACAACCTAAAATAGTACCCTTGTTTTTTAGAAATTCATCTACCTGTTCTTGCAGATCGTTATTTTATTTTACTAAACTATCCAATTCTACACCTTTGCCTAATAGAAATATACTGACTCTATCTCCTTTGCTTTTTGAAAAGTTGGCGAAGCGAATGGCATTCCAAATTGTTTCTACATCGTTGGAATAGATAACTAAACCAACGGATGTTGGTGATGCTTTTTGATTAGAATTGTCAGCACATTGTGCCTGTAATTTTATGCTTGTGAAAAACAATAAACTTACTATAATTATGGATTTTTTCATCTTAAAAAGTTAATACTTTGTCGCTGTTTATAATTTCATTTGTTAGTTCTGCCATTGAACTAATTTGTGCTTTTTCAACAAGTGTAACTTCTTTCAAACCTCTTGCGTCTAAACAACTACCGCAAAGCAAAAGTCTTGCACCTTTGTTTGTGGAAAGTTTTAGCATTCGTTCAATATTATAATATCCATTTGGCGTATTTTGATTAGGAATAACACAATTTACACCATCAGAAATAAGAAAAACACAAACTTCGTTTTCTGGAAAATCTTTGTTTATTTGGTTTGCAATTCGTAAAGCATTGAAAGCTTTTTCTGTACCATAAGGTGCATCGTTGATTATGATTAAAGTTTTCATACTCCTTTATTTTAATGAGTTTATTAATGTTTTTAGTGTTTCAAAAAGTGCAGTTGTTTCTTGGTACATTTCTTTGTTTTCTTCAAATATTTTCAACATTATTTCCATATTCATAGTTGAAATAATTGTTAAATCATCTTGTTCATACACTGAAATTTTACAAGGCATAAATATTGAAAATTCAGGATTTGTGGTCAATATTTTTGATGCCATTTTTGCTTGGCATGCTTCGTAAATAAAAACTTTTCGTTTTATTGGAAATCCTTTGCTTTCCACAATTTCATGGTAAATATATTCCTTCAATAATGCGAAATTATGAACATCGCATGCCTCTTGCATTTTAGAGGCAATGTCACCTGCGTTTTTTTAACTGCTTACTTTTATAGTAAACATTTCGAGCATTTGCTTTGGTGTTTGGCTTTTATTTTCCATTTTATTTATTTTATATAATTAAGTTAATTTTTCTAATACTTTATTTTGTTTTTGAAGTGTGTCAATGAGAACCTCTCTCATAAGTAGACAAGCATGAGCCACTTTTTTTGATGAAAGTGAAAAATAAATACATTGCCCTTCTCGTCTTGTTTTTAGAATTCCTTTTTTTGTCATTACCGAAAGATGCTGTGAAAGGTTAGATTTAAGTCCGCCTGTTATGTCCAAAATATCTGTGAAACAAAGTTCTGTTTCTTGAAGAATATCAATTACTTCTATGCGTAGCGGATGTCCGAGTGCTTTGCAAACATCTGCGTGTAATTCAAAAATGTGTTTGTCTGTTATCATTTAATTGTTTAATAGTTCACAAAGATATAAACTATTAAACAACTATACAACTAATCTGATATTTTTTTCAAATTAGTTTAAATGTGTAGTTTGATGTCGGTTATGTCGTCAGTTACGCTTGCACCTAATCGAGTCACGCAAGGGACTTTCACCCCTGCGTTCTCACGGAACCGTGCGTGAAAGTCTCCCTTCACACGGCTCTTCATGTTAATAAATCACATAAATATATCAAAATATTTATGGGTGTACCAATAACCAGTGAGCGAATAAATTGGGGTCTTCTTTGTACTTCGTCTGCAAATACCTAACGGCGGCTTTCTTATACAATCCTTTCTCCCATTTCACCCATTTGAGTAGTCGTGCGTTCATCTGATTCCAAACAATGCGCATATCATCCTCCCAGAATTTGTGATAATAGTTTATTACGGATCAGGGACATTTTCTGGGGAATAGTCAAAATTAGGCAAAAAGTTTTTCAAGTCTAAAGAGGAAGAATTTAATATCAGTAACCCCTCCTAAATTGGCTCTAAATCCTTTTATTTTAGAGTTAAAAGATTCGGCATTAGCATTTGTACTTCTGTTGTTAAAGAAATTCATGATATTGTCTAAATGGTAGTCTATGGAGTTTAAAGCGGTATTGAATTTATCTATTTTAGTTTGTTGAACAGTTTCTTTCCATTGATTAAATTGAGTTATAGCTTTATCTTTAGAAGTGTTTTTATAAATGCTTCTGAAACTTAATGTTAATTTTACGCTATTTATATTGGTTACTTTGCAGCTATAAAAAACACTATTTCGCCGTCCAACCGCCGTCAACAGTAAATATTGAACCACACATATAAGAAGAAGCATCGGATGCCAGCATGATAGCAACACCCTGTATTTCCGGCAATTCAGCCCAACGGCCTACCGCTGTAGCGCCAATCACAAAGTTTTTATATTCCACAGAATCCTTAAACGGAATATTCATTTCAGTTAAAAATGGACCAGGACAAATAGCATTAACATTTATATTAAACGGTGCAAATTCCAAACCAAGCGCACGTGTCATGTTCACTACTGCTCCTTTACTGGCAGCGTAAGGGGTGCGATTGGCCAGCCCTACTAAGCCAACAGTACTTGCTAAATTTATAATTTTTCCGCTACCGGCTTCTTTCATAAATGGAGTTACAGCTCTGCTGCACAACCATGTACCATTTACATTTACCTCCATTACTTTATTGAAATCAGCATAACTAAGCTCATCAATAGGGCCACGAATATTTATCCCCGCACTATTAATTAATATATCAATTCTCCCAAAAATGTCCATAGCTTTTGCGGCCATCGCAACAGTTTGGGCTTCATCAGTCACATCAGCAGCAAATGAAACAGCTTTTGTACCGTATAATTGCTCAAGCTCTATAGCCGCATTCTTACCTTCCTCCTCGCTCCTATTTACCAACATAATATTGGCCCCTGCTGAAGCCAAACCTGCTGCAATAGCTAATCCAAGGCCTTTTGAACCACCGGTAATAATGGCAGTGCGGCCAGTTAAATCAAATAATTTTATTCCAGGTAATTTTACCATTGATATTATTCCTTTTTATAATTTTAAAATAAATGAAACTATTTCAGATTTTTATTAATCAACACTACAAAGCCAATTTATCATTCGCAAATCTAAACGACTCTAATATGTTATTTTCTTCTGCAGCTAATTTTTCCTCTGCATTCAAAATCGAGATTTTTTGAATAGGCACTTTTACTTTTTTTTCCTTTACCAATTGCAATGTTTTAGCTAAATCATAACCTGAAACACCTTCCATGCTTGCCCAATAGTCAGTTGTAATACATGGAATTTCCAAAGCATCACGAGTAATCATTTCCAAATTGAAATTAACATTTGGATTATATTTTTGACATATTTTAACCATTGCAGGCAAATCAAGAATCCCCTTTCCCATTGGAACTTCAGCCAAAAGAAATCCATTTTGATATTCATCAACTGCCATATCTTTTATGTGTGTCGAAAAGGTGTAAGGGGCAAGAGTGTTTATTACTTCCATCGGATCTTCCAGTATAGCAATACTGTTTCCAAAGTCCAAAGTAACACCAATCCATTCACTATCAATTAATTTCAATACATTTACCAGTTCATTCGCACGCCAGTCTTTATGATTTTCTACACCTAATTTTATTTTATGTTTCCGTAAAATCGGCTCAGCCAACCTCAATGAATCTATGGCTTTTTTCTGAAATTCCTGAAATTCTCCATTCTTATGAAACACCTCATATCTGCGCCCACCCAAACTGACAGTCCTAATAATACTTGCTCCTGATTCTTTTGCAGCTTTCACATCGTTTTCAAAATTTACTATGGCCTCCGCTGTTTTCGGCAATTGAATGGAACCTTCTAAATACATGCCAAAATTTTCACGTTTATCTCTCACTTTTTTAGCAAAATCACTACTCCAATCCTTTATGACAACTTGCACACCACCCGCACCGATTTGCCGACAGTGTTCCAAAAGATCAATGGCATTATTGAATCCTGGATATTTTTGGCTCGCTACTTTAGAACCAAAACGGGCAGCATATGAATGCACTACCACACCCATTTTTGAATTTGCAAATGGTTTTACTGAAATCATTTCAGGCATGGCTAATGCAGCAAAAGTCGCTGATTTGATAAAATCTCTTCTTTCCATAGTTTTTGTTAAATATAGGCTGATGAGTTAGCCTCATCATGATATTATATGTTGCGAAACTGGCGAATTTAAATCACTAGTTTTGTTTTGCTTCTCCTAATTTTGTTATATGCTTATTCAAATCATCAGCCAGCCAGGGCACCACTCTTCCTTGTGTGGTATGTCTCGTTTTACCTATTAATGACTTTGACAAAGGACCGCCATTATTACCCCATTCGTTGCGAATATAGGTAAGAATATTGGTTATGGAGGCGTCGTCTAAAGTAGAATGAGCCGGCATTATGGGCAATATATCCGGAGCATCATATTTCTTCCCTTTTACAACAATCGGGCCTTCCAAACCATGCAAAACAATTAAAGCTAATCTTGTTTCATCGCCGGTTACCCAATCGGAACCGACCAACGTAGGTGCAAACCGTGGCAGTCCTTTTCCTTCGGCACCATGGCATCCTGAGCATGTATTCAAATACTGTATTCGGCCCTTTGCAAACATTTTTTGCTCTTCAGGGTTCAACAAAATTTGATTTTTTTCAACCTGTTTAGTTTGCACAAAACCCGGCCATTCAAACATGGCATTAATTTTTTGTAAGGTATTTTGTTCTATTAAATTATTGTTTCTTGCAAATAATTTTGGTTGTTTTGAAAGCCTTATAGGTTTTGAAATATTACCGCTTTGCACGGACAAGCCTGACAAAATTGAATTTTGAACCCAATTCAAACTTTTATTATTGTTAACAACAAGCTGATCTAAAAGAGATTCCAATTCCTTGGCATTATTGTTTCTAATAATTGAAATTGTAAGCATTTCTAAAAATATACTTTTTTCAACATTTTGCTTCTGCCATTTTAGGTTGGCAACTAAATATTTTAAAAAATCATATTCATTGCTTTGTAGGCTGCTCAATGTGGCATCTCTTATTACAGTAGACGAGCCGAATTTATCCAAAATATTTGCTAAAAGTCTGAATTTCACCGCTTTTTCAAGAATTTCACTACTCAAGGCGATTTGCAAATTTTGTTCAATAGTCGCTTTTCCCGATATTTTCAGAAGTAATTCACTCAGTTTTGCGGTTTTAACTTTGTCATTCTTTACAAATCTTTCCAAAATTCTCAGTGCGGTATTACTGATCAATACATTTGAATCTGCAACCAATTGAAAAAGCAAGTCTTGATTGATAAGATTTAATCCTTCCAAGGTCCAAACGGCATGTAATCGGCCAAAATTGCTCCCTGTTTTAGCCAATTTAACAAGCGCATCTTCCGCCGATTTATCTTCTTTTTCCACCAGCAGTTTTTGAGCCATATCACGAACCCAACCGTCATTTGATGAAAGCTTTGCTACCAGTCCATTAACATTTAGTCCTGAAAGTTTTTGTTGTTTTTTAGGTTCCCAATTTTCTGGAACAATTCTCCATATACGGCCTTTATTCAAATATTTATCCAAACCACGTTTGAGGTATTGCTCTTTCAAATAAGGCGTTTCATATAATACATGTTGCATAATACCTTTGTACATATCTACCACATATAAGGCTCCATCAGGACCGGAGGCAAGGTTTACTGGTCTGAATCGTTCGTCTGTTGAGGCCAAAAACTCTATTCCCGGATGTGGGTCATTCGCAATTACATCAATTCCATTTTCTTGAATCAAGTTTCTTTTCACTAAATTCCCTGTTGGCTCACAAACAAATACATTCCCAAAATATTCTTTAGGTAATGTGCTTTCTCTATAAACAAGCGGCGCACAAGCTGCTGTAAATTCTAATAATCTATTCTTAGTATCCAGCGTTCCGGGTATATAACCACGGTTAACAGCAGGTGTTTCTCTTATTGGATACACCCTTCTGTCAATCGTTAAGCCGTGGTCAATTCCTGAACTTGGGGTATGATTTTTATTCCTGGAAAGGTAATTTGGCGGCACAAGGTCGCCATGAAGCTGGCTCCAATTATAATTGTAAACCAGGCGGCCTTTATTGTCCTGACTCATACCCCATTGGCCCCGAAATTCAGTGCTGTCCCTTATCCAATGATTGTCTATTTTTTTATATCGAGATTTAGACTTGGCATTATAATACCAATTGTCCAAATTCCGCAAGAGCCCATTTCCTGCATGCTCCGGTGCTGTACTGCCGGCATAATTTTTATCAATCAATGTTTTTGTATCCGCCTTCAGATCTCCATTGAGGTCGAGTGCTTCCCAAAGTGCCTGATTTTCAGCAACCAAAATACCGCCTTTAATCAAGGCCATAGCTCGTGGCAAAACAAGGCTATCCATATAAATGGTGCTTTTATCCATCAGCCCATCTCCATTTTCATCTTCCAAAACAGAAATCCTTCCTACCTGCTCCTTTTCATTTTTGCCCTCAACATCCGGCATATAACCCCGCATTTCAACTACCCAAAGCCTGCCTTTTTCGTCAAAATTCATTACTATCGGGTCTTGTATCATTGGCTCAGACGCAACCAATTGAATTTTCAATCCTTTTTCCAAAACAAAAGTTGCCTGCTCTTCAGCCGGGGATTTTACCGGTGTTTCCTGAAAATGAAATTTTGATCCTGTAAGGAAGATTGAAGTTAAAATAAGTAAAAAAAGAAAGTTTTTGAACATTTTTGGATAATAATCTAAAAATTAATTTTAACATAACACACAAGTTTACAACAGACTTTCGCCTATTGTAAACTTGTATTCACAAGTAAAATAAAAGGAATTCTATTGTTATAAAAGCACAAATATTTATTTAAAAGGTTTTCTTTATAGAAATAAAACATTAATTATCCAATACCTACACCTTTTTATAATCTGGATGCACCCAAGAGCCTCGGTATTTTCTTGACAATAAAGCCGTTGCTTCTTTATCTCCCACAACTGTTTTTGTTTTAGGATCATATTCAAGCGGCCTTCCCAACTGCATCGAAAGGTTAGCTAAAATACAACTTGCGGTAGAAATATGTCCTTGTTCAATGTCTGCAACTGGCTTTGTATTATTATCAATAGCAGCCAGAAAATCCAACATATGCAGCCTGGTTGCAGGTGCTGCGTTTAACTCTATTCGCTCTTCTGAAAGATCTTCCGGATGTTTTTCTTTTTCATAAATAACATCTTTATGAATTTTTTCTCCCTTTGGATCAACAGGCACAAAATCGTATCGCATTGTACTTCCAAATAGTGTTCCTTTTTCACCATAAAGAGTAAACGACCAAGGGTAATCCGGATTTGCTGCTGTACCCCAACTTCTATGCGTCCAAACGCAACTCAGCTCGTCATGCTCAAAAATGGCTGTTTGCGTATCCGCAATATTTGATTTTGCCTCTTTATTCATGTAAATACCGCCTGTTGCAGTTATTTTTTTAGGCCAGCCTAACGTCAACATCCATCTTACTGTATCATACATATGCACGCACATGTCACCAGTAATTCCATTGCCATATTCCATAAAGGCTCTCCACCAACGAATATGCGGTATGCCATCGTATGGCCTTAATGGTGCGGGGCCAGTCCACATTTCATAATCCAAAAAGTCAGGTACAGGCTGCAATGGAGGGTTTGTATTATTTCTCATAGAGAGATAGCAGCACATTTCCACGTGTTTAATTTTACCTAAAAGGCCTGCATCCACTATGTTTTTCTTGGCTTCTATTAAATGCGGGGTGCTTTTTCTTTGAGTACCCACTTGTACTACTTTATTATATTTGCGAGCAGCAGCAACCATTGCTTCGCCTTCCATTACATCAACACTTATTGGCTTTTGCACATAAACATTTGCACCGGATTTTACAGCATCAATCATTTGTAATGCATGCCAATGATCGGGTGTGCCTATCAAAACAATATCTAATTTATTTTCAGACAATAGTTTTCTGTAATCATCATATAACTTTGGTGTTGCACCTGATTTCTGGCGGGAGGCAACCATTTTAGCTGCGGCATCCAATATGTTTTTATCAACATCACAAAGTGCTACAACTTCAACTGAAGCAACTTGAATAAGCCTGAAAAGATCAGATTTACCATACCAGCCTGTTCCTATTAACGCTACTCGCAATGTTTTTGCGTTTGGCCCAACGTCATAACCATAAGCCGCTAAAGTACTAAGGCCTATTGTAGTAGCTGAACTATATAAAAACTTACGCCGATTGAGATTAAAATTATCCATATTTTAGAGATTTTTTTTAATTTAAAAATTAAAAACAGTGTTTATTCAACTCTTTGTTTTTTCACAAAATCTTACAAATCTTATAAAAATATTGTACAAACAAATATAGTAATAATTCAATAACATTAAACGGTTTATTGTCCTGCTTTGCTATTTAATAATTTCAAAAAAATAAAGTCCAAATATAAATAAATGATTGTTAAACTAACGCTAATCATTTTATCTAAAACTTATAACAATACTTCGTTAAAAATAGGTTTAAGTAATTGCTAGTCAGGGGAATTAAGTGTTAAAAAAATAGGATAAACATTGAAAATTAGTACCTTAGAGTCTTTTCAACGAAACAAAAAAGGCACTATTTTGCAAGAGTTTATCCCATTTTACAACAAAACTTGATTTGAAAAACTAATGTTTGATTAACCTCAAAACTGTCTTTGGAACACGAAACCCCGCCTTTTGGGTAGGTGCTGTTATGCCTTCGTTGTTCGTCCTCTGTCGATAATTGTCTTTCCATTTTGGTCTGTCTTCGTGCGTTGCCTTGCAAGCTCTTTTTTATTTTTTTGAATTGGCTTGTGCGTTTGGAAAAAATAAAAATGTGCTTGTAAATGCGGTGGCTACCTGTTGTCATAGTCCAAAGGTGAAAGCATTAAAGTATTTTATGTTTTAATTCAATATCTTCAATGTCGCAAACTTTTACGTTTAGGCATTCAAACTTATCTGTATTAAAAATAGCTAAATTATAGCCATCAGAATATAGTGAACTTTGAAATTCAACCCCATCAAATCCCATTGATTTAATAAACTCACATAAATACTGTGTAGGGAGATAATCAAGTTCATTATCACTTCTTCTTCGTGGACGAGAAAGTTCTTTCTCTAATTTTTTTATAAAAGGTAAGTGTATTAAAAAATCCTCCAATAAATCTCTTTCTGCTAATAGTATTGGATCGTAAGTATTACCTCTAAGATTTATTACTTTAATATTCTCTTTTAACCTGAATTCGCCAATTGTAACAAAATCATATAAAGATGCTCTTGCCTCGTATAATGTAGTTTTTAATTGGTCAGCAATATATAAATATGATATTCCTGTGGGGTTTGCTCTACCTGCTTTTGCTTTTTCGGCAGGAGGATTATACATTTCATTTATTGCAAACCCTTGTTGGTTAGATATTCTTGCTCTATAAAAAAATTTACCTTTTATTATTTCTTTATCGTATCTATCCCCTAACAAATCTTTTAATTTGGTTAGGTCTAAAGCATTTTTTATGTGAAATCTATTAGTTGATTTTATTTCTTCTGCAAATTTTTCCCAAGAAATTTGTAGCGGTTTAATTTTCTCATGGTTATTGTTGTCATGTAAACAAGTTAAAATAACTTTGCTTTTAAATAATATTTTATATGACTCAAATTCATCTGCTATTAAGGCTTCAAGAAGTGGCTTTGTTCTATTTAAAAGTTTCTCTGAAAATATTTTATCTTGAAAATGATTTTCTAATTCTACTTCAATCAAATTACCTATTTCTTCGTTTATACTAAATAAATCTAATATGGGCTGGAAAAATAAAGATAATTCAACAGGATTATAAATTGAAACATTTTTTGAATCACAATAATTACAATCGCCTTTAGCCGAGTTAGGGTCAGGGACAAAAGTTGGGGATTAAGTTAAAAAGAGATACATTTGGGTCAAAAAAGTTATCGAACCAATAGACCTTAAATTAGTGCATCAATTATTTCCATCTGGATTGATGGATTATTTTGAGATAACCGATTTTC
>JANOMP010000238.1:0-5541 GCA_031420365.1 Cytophagaceae bacterium | reverse complement strand
TTTCTAAACTTGTTGTAATTTTCATCTCGTAAGGTATTTCACTAAATATAGTGATTTTTTGGGGAAGAAAAAAGATTTTAAGTCATTGATTTTCAAGCTTTTTCGATTCCTTTTTATATACTGCCTGCGGATTTAAGGTATGACATCAAAAAATATCATTTAATCGTAGCCTTTAATTCGTCAACGGCGAGTTTCATAAGTTCAAAATCAACTTCGTGGATTTCTTTTCCTTTGCCTAATCGTTCTAAAATTGTAATGGTCAACTGTCCACCCAAATGCTCTCTAAATTCGTTCAAACCTTCCCAAAGATTCAATTTGTTATTCTCGCCAAGCGATTTGTGGTAAAGGGTAAATCCAATATTTTTGAGTAACGCAATAATTCGATTTACTTCTTCTTGCGAAATAAGTCCCAAAAGTTGCGAATAAATCGAGTCAAGTGCAATGCCGATGGCAACGGCTTCGCCGTGACGAATCTCAAAATTTGTCAAGTATTCCAATTTGTGAGCTGCCCAATGTCCAAAATCTAAAGGTCGAGCTGAACCCATTTCAAAGGGGTCGCCGCTCGAAATATGGTTGGTATGCAGTGACGCTGAACGAAAAATTTGTTCATTCATAACTGTCATATTTCGTTCAGCCATTGCTTTTGCATTTATTTCGAGCCACTCAAAAAATGGCAAATCTTTAATTAATGCCACTTTTATAGCTTCAGAAATACCCGAACGCCAATCTCGGTCTGAAAGTGTTGTTAGAAAATTTGAATCATTGAAAACTGCTACGGGAGGAGAAAAAGTACCTAAAAAATTCTTTTTTCCTAAAAAATTCACGCCATTTTTAACACCAACACCCGAGTCATTTTGCGAAAGAACAGTAGTCGGAATTCTGATGTGTTTTACGCCACGATGAGCGATACAAGAAGCGTAACCAACCATATCCAAAAATGCTCCACCACCAATTGCCGTCACAAAAGAATGACGGTCGATACCGTATTTATTGATCGCCAAAAGTGTTTGGTCTAAATAAATAGTGTCATTTTTTACAAATTCTCCACCGGGCATCACCAAGATTTCGTCAACTAAGATAATATTCGTGTTATTACTAAAATATGCCTTGATTGATTGAACAAGCAAAGGGTGATTTTTGGCAACGCCTTCATCAATCAGAAACAAGATTTTCTTATGAAAACGAGAATCTCCATAGTTAGTAAGAAAATTAGTAAACTCTTGATTATCAGTCGAAAAAAGGTCTTTTGTAAAAACGATACTGAATGAATATGGTACTTGAAAAGCTTGTTTAATAAGGTTCATTTACGAGTTAAATCTAATATATATATATAATATTGTCGTTTTGTTGTAATGTTAAGTTACGGCAAAAACCTTTGCCAGTTTTATCGAAATAGGCAACAAACATAAAACTGCCATAGCCACAATAATATTGCCCGAAACGCTTACCCAAGCGGCATCCATAACGATGAGCGATAACACTCCAGCTTTAACTGCTTTGCCAATATTTGAGCCAATCGGGCTTGTAATTGCTGTGATTAATGGTTTAAAAATCAAGAAAATGTGTAAAGCTACAAATGCAGTCGTAATTAATAAATTATTGAGCTGGAAGGCAATTAATAACTGGCAACTACTCACAAAAATGTAAAGAAATGCAGCAAAATAAAGCGTATTTTTATTCCCGCCGTGAACTTCGCCTCGACTGATCATCGTAATAGCTGCAATGTAGCAAACTGGCAAAAATCCCAACCACCACCACTGCGGAATGGCATTTTCGATAATACTCATTCCCAAAATTAAGTTTCCACCTCTGCAAAGTCCCATGTTGATTGGTCCAAAAAAAGAATGATGCTTGCCGAATTTATCATAAACTAAAGCACAAAAGGCTATTAATAAAGCAATTAAGCTACTTATTAAGCTATTCGCCATTGCGGAAAATATCCCTAAAGCTAATAACAAAACACCAAAAATAATAGCATTGTTTTTACTGACTATTCCGCTCGGAATTACTCTTTCTGGACGCTCAATTTTGTCTAATTCTAAATCAAAAATATCATTAAAAACAATTCCGCCTCCGTATAAACCAATCGTTGATATACATAAAAAAGTGATGTTTAACGGACTAATATTTATAATCGAAAAAGAAAAACTCGCAATAGATATCCCTGCCAAAATATCAGCAATTGCAGTGATGATATTGGCTGGTCGAGTTAATTGTAAATATGCTTTTATGTTCAATGCTTTAAAATTGTTATTTGAATATTAGATGTTTATAATACTGTTGATTATCGCCAATTGAGGGTTGACTAACTAATAATAATTGAATTTTTATCAACTCTTGGAATTTGTCCGCCTCGCAAAACGGTATTTCCATAAAATTTCAAACTTTGGTCAATTACTTGCGGGCTTTCAAAATCGGCCACATTAATTTGTCCACTTTGGGCAAAAGCGTCAATGGCATTTTGATAAGTAACTAATTTAATATCTTTATCAGAAATACCTCTAATTTTCATCAAAGCAGCTGTTTTCGGAACTGCCAAAGGGTCGCTAATTCCCCAATCTGCCGCCGAATTTACCATTATTCTTTCTGCACCATATTTTTTCACGATTTCGACCATGCGTTCGTTGCCCATTTTTGTAAAAGGATAGATCGTAAATGCCGCCCAAAAACCTTTTTCAAGCACACTTTCTACGGTTTCTTCATTATTATGGTCGATAATTACCATACTTGGATCAATTCCATGTTCCAAAGCAATCGACATACTTAGCTCAGTTCCTTTCTTTTTATCACGATGTGGTGTGTGAACTTGCACTGGCAAACCTGCTTCTTTTGACAATTCGAGTTGAAGACGATAATACTTTTCTTCGGCAGCAGTTTGGTCGTCAAAACCAATTTCTCCTACACCCACAACGCCTTCTTTATATAAAAATAAAGGCAAAATCTCCATTACCTGCTCTGCTAAAGCCTCATTATTGGCTTCACGTGAATTTAATCCAATCGTGCAATAATGTTTGATACCAAACTGCAAAGACCTAAATCGCTCCCAACCGACCAAACTGCTATAATAATCTTTGAATGAAGCCAAACCAGTGCGAGGTTGACCCAACCAAAAAGCAGGTTCAATAATTGCCACAACACCAGCGTCGACCATCGCTGTATAATCGTCGGTCGTACGAGAAGTCATGTGAATATGTGGGTCAAAGAATTTCATATCTTTGATGTAATCTGTGTAATTTGTCTGTACTGTTTTAGACAATTCAAGTTCTTCGGCTGTACCTTCAAAGTGAGAAGGATTTTGTGTTATTTCGGAATGTTTTTGACACATTTTATTTTTCAATTCTATATTTAATACTCCATTATTTTAAACCTCAAGCATTTGCCAGCTAAGACTTTTACTATTTAGTTCAGGATATTTTTTAAATTCTTCTTTTGCAAAAACAAAATCAGTTTCGATGCAAACTAAAGTCGCTGCGATTTTATCATTTTGATTTTGAGAGACAAATAATGTACAAATATCACTTAAAATTGTTTCATTCATAAAATTACTCACCAAACGCCATGCTTGAGCAGGAACACTTCGACCAGCAGCCCAACGTTCGTGGGCAAAGTCCGAAATTGAGTTGGCAAGGGCTTGATTCGCTCGCTCGTTTAAGCCTTGAATACGATGAATGGGTTTGTCATTGAAAATACATTTCAAAATTAATTGATTCCACGCCAATTCGGAAAAATACTGCATTGGATATGGATTTTGAAAGACAATTGCATCGAAAATTAAACCAATATTTGATCTCACTGAGTCGGTTGCACGCAAAAGCCAATATTCGGGATAATCAAAAAATGAAAGTGCAGATATTAATGCGACAGCTTCGTTATTTTCGGCAATTTCAAATAATGTATCAAGGATTTTTGTATAATCTTCTTTGACCGAACTATCAAGTTTTGTTAACAAATAAACTCGCACTAATCTATCTAAAGTCCAATCAGTAATATTAATATCATTGATAGAATCAGTCAAATTAATAGTAGTTTTACTCACAAATCTTGGCGTGGCTACAAATGCAGTTTGTAGAGACTGTAAACTACCATTAGCTTTTGCTTCAATCCAACTCAATTCTTTGGGTGAAACGTACAATTTAATTGTCTCAAATAGTATGGAAGAATAATTCATTTGGTTAGATGCTTTGTATAAATCTTAAACAAATCAAAGAAGAACTTACTTTCGAATACTGAATGCAACTATTTTCATAAAGTTCTTATAATCAAATAGTTATAAAACATAATTATTTTGAGGCACAAATAGGGTACAAATCAATATTAATTTTTAACTATTCGTTGAAAACCTACCTTTTATTGAATACTCAATTTTAAACTTAAACCATCAAATATTTTAAAACAACAGATAACTGAATATTTGTCTTTCCGTATTCTATTCGAGTAATAAATTCTTTCTTTACATCAATTTTTGATGCTAATTCACTTTGTGAAAGGTTATGCAATTTTCTTTGCTCTTTCAATTCTTCACAAATAGAAATAGCTTTTTGTCTGGCTGTAAATCATTTGGCAATTCAAATGACTGCAAAATAGTTGTAGCCTTAGTCACTTGTTCAGAAAATACAACTTGTTCGCTGAATTGGTCAATTTTTGGGCTGAATGTTCCTTGTATACTTGTTTTTTTTATTTTAGAACCTCCTTTTTGCTAAAAAACCGTTGTAATTTTTACTTTTTTCAAATACCTTCCAATGTTGCTCTAATAAACCATAAATAATAAAATCCCTTTCAATTTCTTCCAAATTATTACTTATACCCATTTGTTTTAAACCTGTTCGGCTCGGTGTAACACCAACTGCATACACCCATGCTTGCGGATATTTATTTGTAAAAACATAAAGAATGCTTGCCACAGTTGCCAATACCTTTTTGCTAACTTGGTTATTCGTTATTGCTTTGTCGTCAATTGTGCATGTTGTTTCATTTTTATCTCCAAACCCTAAATTATAGATGTCTTTTACAGGCGTAGGGCTGTATTGTATAAACTTAGTAATACGCCCTTTCTTTCCTTCACTTATAAATTCAAAAACGGTATCCGTTTTGTCATTCATAAAGGCATATCTTTATTGTAACATGAATTTAGGTATTAACTAATTGATTTACAAATGTAATAAAAAGATAGTTTCTACACAAAAAAGAGGGCTGAATTTTCAACCCTCTTTTTCTACATAATTATTTTTATGGTCAAAAGTTATAAAAGGAACTGATTTTTCAAGAAAACACCAATTCTTCCATCTAAATACCTCCACTATCTATTTTTATTATGCTAACCATCGGGGAGTTTTTCTATAAATTTGACAACGTACACGAAAGATTCCGATAGCGGTTGTACCCTATGAAGTTGCAAAGATGCAGGGAATTCGCATTTAAAGATTTAATATTTTCTCACGATAACTATCATCAATAGAAGCTTTTAGTCTTTTTATGTTTTTAGATTTCTTTTTTGTTTTTTCTGCGTCTAGCAAACCTAAGGCAAGTTTAAGCACCATATTA
>JANOMP010000237.1:0-1832 GCA_031420365.1 Cytophagaceae bacterium | reverse complement strand
CAGCGAATAATTCAAGAAAAACGCCGTTTATGCCCTAAATATACGAATTATTGGCCGTATTGCCTAAATATTCAAGCACTATTTTTTGTGTATTTATTTAATAGTTAAATAGTTAGATAGTTTTCTTGCAGACACTAAATAGCACCGATAGCTTAAAACTAAGAGTGATTGGTTTTAAAAGTAAAGCTCTGGTAGCTTCCAGTTTGATTAATTCTCCCACTATTATTTTGGATAGTTTGATTCAAAGTTTGCCTGAATTAGTCGTAAAAAAAACTATCTCCTACTACAAAATCCCAAAAAAGGGAAGGATAACAAGAAATCATTATGTACTATCAACAAATTTTTGGCATGGTACTTTGATTAATGACAAAAACTTTAAAAATAAATACTGTCAAACGGTTAATAATTAAATTCAAGTAAAATTATGTCTGATTTAGATGAAATAGGGTTTGAATTCACCTTATCAAAACTACCCCCTCCCAATTTTCGAATAAATTGTATTGTATTTTTTCAATATTCTTCTCATTTCCTCTCCAATTTTTGATTTTTAAGACATCGATATACCTTAAAAATGACCCTAAATTTATTCTTGCCATCTGAACCATGGCTGAAAACGATTCGGCCTGTTTTATTTGTCTATGGATGACCGTAAATATCAAGTTTGCTATCATGGCTATCCATACTTGTGTCTTTATGCCCTCTTGGCTGTCCGAGTAAAATCCCTTCAATTCAAATCGGACCGCCGATGCGGTTTTGTTTTAATTGCTTGAAAAATGGCTCAATCTCCCACCTGTTCCTATATAATTTTGCAATTGTTGTTGCTTCTACATCAAACATATTGCTAACAAAGGTGTAGGTCTTGCCAGTTGTCAGTGACTTAAATGTTATCAATCTTGCCTTTAAAGGCCCATTTTCGGTCTTTAGGCTTATTATTTCATCCTTTAGTACTCCATCCATTTCGGCATCTCTTTGCAGTATTACTTTCTGACTTATTACCTCATAATTGGCATTTTCGTTGAGCCTTGTTGCGTAAAAAACACCCATTTCTGTCCAATTATAATAGTAATTGTAGTTAACATAACCCTTGTCAAAAACATAAATCTCTCCTTTGAGAGGTTTTAGCTGTCCGAGAAAATCTTTATCATTTTTACTTGCTGCACTCATCCAAACTATTTCAGGTATCAATGAATGCAAGGAAAGTAAAACATGAGCCTTTATTCCTCCTTTTTTCTTTCCTTCTATTTTGTTTCTTCCAGCACCAGTGAATACATCAACAAAAAGCGTGAATGTTGTCGAATCAAATATCTTAATATTCTTGATATCAACCTTTTTATCAATCAAACCACTCAAATATGAACCAGAAAGCTGCTTTTTATAATGATCAACCAATAAATAATAGAGCTTCCCAAATACATCACTCTTCCTATTCCTATTTGCATCTGCCAAGGTACTTCGGGCTGGCAACTCCGTTATTCCAAAATAAATCAATGCATTACCTAAAAATGGAAGGCTTCGGATCAGACCATTTAACGATTCTAATTTGCCTACCACTCCGAAAAGCATAAATGCCAAATGTTCTTTAGTCTTTAACTTTTTATAACTCTTGTCAGATTTATGTTCCTCTACTGCCTTGTCAACTAAATGCAGTGGAATGTAAGAAAATAACTGAGAAATTATGGGCATTCCGCCCTTTTTGATATCTTGCATACAGAAATTTGTTTTGAGGAACTCAAATTTCTGAACAAAAAGGCGAAAAAGCTAAACTTTCGAGCCTTTTTGTGTTTTTCTAAGATTAATAAAATCCTAACCTAATTTAACCGTTTGACAGTAGA
>JANOMP010000236.1:0-30843 GCA_031420365.1 Cytophagaceae bacterium | reverse complement strand
TTTAAATTTAAACGTTATTGAAAAAAAAAATACATTTAATGAAAAACGTCTCAATATTTTTTATCTGCTCTTTATTTATTTTACAAACAAATGCACAAAATATTAAAAGAGTGGTGCCTATCATAGAGCATGTTACTGTTTTTTTGAATCAAGCTCAAATATTAGCGAATACATCTACTTTAATACCAGCCGGAAATTCTAAGATTGTTCTTGAAGATATTGCTAATTCAATAGACCAAAATAGTATTCAGATAAGTGGGAAGGGAGATTTTACCCTTTTGGGGGTTAAATATTCAGTAAACTATTTGAATGCAAAAATGAATTTGATTCAGGATTCTATAAAATTAATTAAAACAGAAATTGAAAATTTGGAAATGCTTTTGTCTGTGGCCAATAATGAAGAAAAAATGATAATGGCCAATGCAAGCATTAAAAATGAAAAGGATGGTGTTTTGCCTGAGGAGTTAAAAGAGATGATTGATTTTTTTAGGGCTAAGCTCACGGAAGTGGGTTCACGAAGGTTGCAAATTTTAAGGCAAATAGAGCCACTGAAAGACAAAAAAGGAAAGTTGGAAATGCAACTTAATGAAAATATGAGTATTAAAATGCCCTTAGGGCAGATAGAGTTAAGTGTATCAGCAGCGAAAACAACGAGTGTTCAAATTGCTGTCACTTATATGGCATTTAATGCAGGTTGGGCACCTAATTATGACATTAGGGTCAAAGATACAAAAAGCCCAATTGTTGTGGCTTACAAAGCTGGAGTATATCAAAACACGGGTATAGATTGGAAAAATGTAAAACTTTCTTTATCTACTTCTGACCCTCAAATATCTGGACAAAAACCCCAACTTTTCCCACAATATTTAAGTTTTTACGAACCCAAGATTTTATATAAAAGTGCTAGATCAGAGGCCTCAGTAGGTATGATGGATGCAGTGGCAAGTCCTGCCCCAATGGCAGAAATGCAGAATTCAGCAAACTTTACAAAAATGGTTGAAACTGCGCTCACTGTTCAGTTTGATATTGGAAGTCTTTATACTATTCCAACCGGTGGTGGTCCTGAGATGGTAGAAATTCAAAAAAATAGCATTGATTCAAAATTTGTAAATTTAATCACTCCAAAACTTGATAATGCAAGTTTTTTAACTGCTAAAATTTCGGATTGGGAGAAATATAAATTTATATCAGGCCAAGCCAATGTATATTATGAAGAGAAATTTTTAGGTAAAACCTATATCAATGAATCTAATGTAAAAGACGAATTAGAAATAAGCTTGGGTAGAGATTCTAGGATAATTGGAAAAAGAGAGGAAATAGAAAATTTTAAGGCAAGAAAGGCAGTAGGTTCAAATATTAAAGAATCATTTGGATTCAGAACTACAATTCGAAATACCAAGGCTACCGCAATAATAGTAATTTTAGAAGACCAAGTACCTGTTTCACAAGATAGTGGGATTGAAGTAGATATCGAAGAATTGTTAGAAGGGAATTTAGAGGCTGAAACAGGAAAAGTGAAATGGCAGTTTAGTTTAGAACCTGGTCAAAGTAAGGATGTTACAATGAAATATTCTGTAAAATATCCTAAAGATAAAAAAATAAATAATTTGTAATAATGGAAGTATATATAAGAAAATTCATAAACAAATTTTTTGGATTTTTTATTCGTGGGTTGCTATTTGTGGCACCAGTTGGTTTCACAATCTTAATATTGTATAGTGCTTTTGATTTTGTAGACAGTTTAGTTAGAATCAGATTCAGTTTTGATCATCCTAATCAACAGTTTTTTATTCCAGGACTGGGATTTGTAATTGTAATATTTGGCACTGCATTTATAGGCTTTGTATTTACTGTTCTATTGCCGCAAACTATTCAGAATTGGCTAGAGAATGGCATCAAGAACTTACCTTTTATTAAAATATTTTATTCGGCTTTCAAAGACTTAATTTCTGCTTTTGTTGGCGACAAAAAAAAATTTAAACAAGGGGTAATTGTAACTATAAACAAAGAATCTAATATAAAAAAAATGGGATTTTTAACTCAAGAAGACCTAAATGCCCTTAATTTGCCTGATATGGTATCTGTCTATTGTCCACATAGTTACGCTTTTTCAGGAGAAATGTTTATAGTTCCCAAAGATAATATTCAACTTTTAACAATTTCTAGTGCAGAAGTAATGAAAATAATTGTATCAGGGGGAGTTTCTATTAGTGATACAAATCTGTGAAAAGTGAATAATTTAAACTTCTAATTTGAAAATTTTGCTGATTAATATATACTAAAACATGAGACTTTATATTTTTTTAATAGTATTTATTCGTTATACTTTTGCTCAGGAACCTCATCAAAAGCAAGCATCTTCAGTAGAACAATTATTAGAAAAGAATTATGAAAATCAATATAAAGCTTTAAAAGATAAAAGTAACTTTTTGGTTATAGATCATTTAAAGACCGGGAAACGGGAAAGAATTTACAAAGGAGATGTTTTTAGATTTAAAACTAAAGATGGTTTTTTTATACAGGAGGAAATACAAGAAATAACTGATTCCACTTTTAGTATTTTGAGATATGATGAAATAATGAGGCATATAGAAACCTTGGTTTTTAAGCCTTCCCAAATTGAAAAATATTATAAAAGGGATGTTAGTAAAGGCATTAGGTGGGGACTGTCTTGGGCAAGTTTTGGTACTTTATTACCTTTAGCTTACGACTGGATTCAATTCAAAATTCCCCCTTTGCAAAATACAAATGCTTTAATAGGAATTCCAATTATTCAAATAGGATTGATAGTACTAAACAACAGAGATAAGTATTTTAACTCACGAAAGTTTACAGAAAATCGACGCTTAAAAATATTTAAATCGATTTAGCAGTCTGCCATATTTACAGCAATTGCCAATCCGCCTGTAGAAGTTTCTTTATATTTGTTATTCATGTCTTGGGCAGTTTGCCACATAGTGCTTACTACTTTGTCTAAAGGAACTTTAGCATGTTTTGGGTCGGTTTCTAAAGCTAATTCTGCTGCTTGAATAGCCTTTAATGCTCCAATTGCATTTCTTTCTATACATGGAATTTGTACTAAGCCACCAATTGGGTCGCATGTTAAACCTAAATGGTGTTCCATTGCAATTTCAGCGGCTATTAAAACTTGCTCTGCACTTCCCCCCATTATTTCGCACAAACCTGCGGCAGCCATAGCAGCTGATACCCCAATTTCTGCTTGACAGCCGCCCATTGCAGCAGAAATGGTAGATCCTTTTTTGAATATGCTTCCAATTTCACTAGCAACCAACATGAAATCTCGAATATGGTAAAAATTTGCTTCATGATTTTCTATCATAATATAATACATCATTACAGAAGGTATTACTCCAGCACTTCCGTTTGTTGGCGCTGTAACAACCCTTCCCATAGAGGCATTGACTTCGTTTACAGCTAAACCAAAACAACTTACCCATTTCAATATTTGCCTAAATTTAACTTCGATTTTTCTGAGTTCTTCAAGCCAATCATTCAAATTTGAACTATTTTTTGGTCCACCTAACTTTTCATAGATCTCTTGTGCTCTTCTTTTTACATTTAAACCACCAGGCAGAATTCCTTTGGTTTGGCAACCTTCATAAATACTTGTTGCCATTGTTTCCCAAATTAATTTTATATAGGCATTTACCTCCTGTTCAGAACGAATTGATAATTCATTTTGAAGAACTATTTCTGAAATTTTCTTATTATTGGTTTTACAATATTCCAATAGTTCAGTTGCATTTTGAATTGGAAAAGGTTCATTATTTAGTTTCTTGTTTGTATTCTTATTTTCAAATTCTTTTATTACAAATCCACCGCCAATAGAATAAAAAATAGCAGAATGTTCTTTTTTATTATTTAGAATCGCAGTAAACTTTAAGGCATTTGAATGAAATGGTAGAAAAGTTTTTTGAAATATTAGGTCATTCTTAAAATGAAAAGGGATTTCTTTATTTTTATTTAGATTTATAACACCTAAGTTCTTAATATTTTCTATTAAAGCTGTTATAGTATCAGTTTTAATTGTTTCTGGATCTTCATTTAATAATCCCAAAACCACGGCTATATCTGTCGCATGACCTTTTCCTGTTAAGGATAAGGAGCCATAGAGTTCAATTTTAATTCTTGAAATTTCGGTTATTAAACCTAGATTCGATAATTCTATAATAAATTTTTGTGAGGCTCTCCAGGGGCCTAATGTATGAGAGCTGGAGGGCCCAACTCCGATTTTGAGCATATCAAAAATTGATAAAAATTCCATGATTTAACAATATTTATTCAAAAGTACTATTAACTATTTAAAATCTTTAAATAGATATTGGAAACTCTCTGTAAAAATTGGTTTTATCATTTATTTTTTTGAGATTTAATGATTATTCTAAACCAAAACTATGCAAAAGGAACTTTCAAGAAACACAGCAGTAGATATTTATCGAGGTTTTGTTATGTTTTTAATGATGGCAGAAGTTTTGGAATTCAGCCTTATTTCCAAAGCTTTACCAAATTCTACTTTCTGGAAATTTATGTCTTTTCATCAGTCACATGTTCCATGGGTGGGCTGCTCTTTACATGATTTAATTCAACCTTCCTTTTCCTTTTTAGTTGGAGTTGCTTTGCCCTTTTCCATTGCATCCAGAATAGTAAAAGGTGGAAAATTTCTAACTATGTTTTTACACGCTTTAAAACGTTCATTAATTTTAATACTATTAGGAGTCTTTTTAAGATCTTTGGGTAGAGAATTTACCAATTGGACTTTTGAAGATACTTTAACTCAAATTGGTTTAGGGTATCCTTTTTTGTTTTTATTGGGCTATAAATCTAGGAATTTCCAAATTATAACAATTATTGGTATTCTATTTACTTATTTTTTGGCATTTAGTTTCTATCCTTTGCCCAATGCTACTTTTGATTGGTCATTAACAGGTATCACAGAAGATTGGGCGCATAATTTAAAAGGCTTTGCCTCTCATTGGAATAAAAATACTAATTTAGCTTGGGCATTTGATACCTGGTTTATGAATCTTTTTCCTAGAGTAAAGCCCTATTTGTTTAATGGCGGAGGTTATGTTACTTTAAGTTTTATTCCAACTTTAGCTACAATGATTTTGGGAGTTTTTGCTGGAAATTTATTAAAAAGTGAGCATTTGAAAATTGAATTATTTAAGAAGTTTTTTATCATTGGATTATCCTTATTAAGTGTTGGATTAATTTTAAATATTTCTGGAGTTTGCCCAAGTGTTAAAAGAATTTGGACACCCTCTTGGGTTATGTTTAGTGGAGGTTGGTGCTTTATTTTATTATCAATTTTTTATTATTTGGTCGAAATTTTAAGTTTTTCAACTTGGCTAAATTTTTTAAAAATTATTGGATTAAATTCAATTGCTGCTTACGTTTTAGCCCATACAGTTGTGGATTTTATTCAAGAAAACCTTCAAACAAATATTGGACAAAATTATGCTTTAGTTTTTGGTGAAAATTATCAGAGCTTAATAAGCGGAAGTTTAATTTTACTTTTTCAATGGTTAGTGCTTCGATGGATGTATAAAAAAGGAATATTCATTAAAATTTAATATTCTTTATTTCCCAATGCTTCAAAAAATTACCAATTAAAAGTGCTAAAGGCTATATTTGTATTTTTTAATGTAATTTGGATGTAATGGATAGTATTTTAATAAAAAAACAAGCTGGATTTTTTAAAGAAACCATTAATCTAGCGGCCTCAAAAAGCGAAAGTAATAGAGCATTGATATTGAATGCATTAGCTGGATTTGAAGGTGATTTAGAAAATTTGTCAGCTGCAAGAGACACACAAACCATGATTAGGCTCCTAAAAGCTAGTGATGAATTGGCTGATGTATTAGATGCGGGCACTACAATGCGGTTTTTAACTGCATTTTTTGCAATAACAAATAAAATAAAGACAATGACTGGTACACCACGAATGTGCCAAAGACCAATAGGCATACTTGTAGACGCTTTAAGGATTATAGGTGCCGAAATTGAATATTTAGGACAAGAAGGCTTTCCTCCATTAAAATTGAAAGGTTTTATAAATCAAAAAAGTGAATCACTTTCTATTCGGGGAGACGTCAGTAGCCAGTTTATTTCTGCGATTTTAATGATTGCACCAATATTACCAAATGGCTTGAAAATAAATCTAATTGGGGAAATTGGGTCAATTCCTTATATTGAAATGACCTTAAAGCAGATGGAAGCTTTTGGGGTTTTTGTGGAAACTAATTGGGAACAAAAAACTTTGATTATAAGACCTCAAAAATATATTTATGCATCTTATAAAGTAGAATCAGATTGGTCAGGAGCTTCTTATTGGTACTCTATTGTTGCTTTGGCTAAAAACCCAAAAATTGAAATAGAATTATTAGGTTTAAAAGAAAATTCTTTACAAGGCGACAGTGTTATTGTAGCTATCATGAGCCATCTTGGTGTCAAAAGTACTTTTTCTGATAAAGGAGTCTTACTTACAAAAATAAATTCAGATTTATCATTTAATTGGGATTTTAAAAATTGCCCAGATTTAGCTCAAACAGTGGCAGTTATACTAGCTTGTAAGAATATACCCGCTATTTTTACTGGTATAGAAAGTCTAAAAGTTAAAGAAACGGATAGAGTGAAGGCACTTCAATATGAATTAGCAAAAATTGGGGCTGAATTAAATGAGATTATACCAAATTCAAAATATGAGGTAGTTTCACAAGGAATATGGGATGATTTGCCAAAATTTGAAACGTATGATGACCATAGAATGGCCATGGCTTTTGCACCGATTTGCATGATAGAAGACATCATGATAGAAGAACCAAATGTAGTTGCCAAATCTTATCCTAGCTTTTGGGATGACCTTAAAAAAATTGTTGAAATCCAAGAAATTAATTAGTATGAAAAAAATAGTTTTTTCTTTTTGTTTTTTCTTTTTGGGGTTATTGAAAATTAATGCTCAAAGTGTCGATTCTTCAAAAGTAATAGTAGAAAAAAAGCCGAATGTCTTAAAAAAAGTAGGCTATAGCATTATTATCCCCGATGGTTGGAAAATAATGGATAATTGTCAAGAGAATCTATGTAGTTTATTGTCTCCGGCAGACACCTTAGGAATTCTGGATAGATTTACAGAAAATATCAATTTCACAATTGAAAAACTTTCAACAGCAAGTTATTCTGTAGATAAATATGCTACTTATTCTGAAGCCTATTTGCCAAAAGTTGTAAAAAATTTTAAAGTCATTGAAAAGAAAAAGCTTAAGTCTAATACCTTTAGAATGACATATAAAGGGGAGAAAAGCGGTTTTTTTCAAACTTGGAGGCAATATTATGTGGTCAAAAATCAGAAGCTTTATATCCTTACTTTTGCTTGCGAAACTTCAAAATATGAATTTTATCAGCCATTTGTGGAGCCTTTTTTGAATAGTTTTAGAGTTTTTTAGTTTTCTAATATTATTATCGAAAAGATTTTATCTTTTAAAATCAATTTTCATTGATTTTGAAATTAACAGTTGTTTAGATTAATTGTGGCAAATCTTTGAGTTGTTTAGAAGTGTTTGACTTAAAATCTATTTCAAAGCAATAGGTTTTTGACCAATTAGTTATACATATAAATGGGGCTTTAATAGTTAAATTATATCTACTTACTTGTTCCAATACTTTTTTAGAGATTTTAACGTCCTGTGCTTTACATTCCACCAATAAAAAAGGGGAGCCTGAATTATCATAAACCAAAATATCTGTTCTTTTCGATAAATTGTTATATTTCAGTCCACTCTCTAATTTAATTAAGTTTTTAGAATATTTTTTTTCTTCAATAAGTAATTTCAAGAAATTTTGCCGTACCCATTCCTCAGGGGTTAATAATAAATATTTTTTTCTTAATCTATCGTAAATATAGTTTTTGCCCTCTATTTCTTTAAATTTGTGCTCTTTATCAAATTTTTCTTTCATATTAAGAATAATAATTGAATCACTTTGAATGCTTTAGGGTTAAAAACTTCAAATTTTAAACAAACAATTCATAAATGCAAACTAAAGAAGAAATAGTTAATAATTGGCTGCCTAGATACACTGGAACAGCACTGGAAGAATTTAAGTCCTATATTTTGCTCACGAATTTTTCTAACTACGTTCAGATGTTTGCTGAAATGCATGGAGTAGAAGTAAAAGGTAGATCAAATGCAATGCAAACA
Source organism: Cytophagaceae bacterium (assembly GCA_031420365.1). GTDB lineage: Bacteria > Bacteroidota > Bacteroidia > Cytophagales > Spirosomataceae > Leadbetterella. The sequence continues at coordinate 22,627 of JANOMP010000236.1, read as the reverse complement.
GCCTCAGCGGGTAATATTACCATTATTAATTTTGGAATGGGAAGTGCTATGGCAGCAACAATTATGGATTTGCTAACTGCAATTGAACCTAAAGCTGTGCTTTTTTTAGGTAAATGCGGTGGTTTGAAAAAAATAACAGCTTTAGGAGATTTTATATTACCAATTGCTGCTATTCGAGGCGAAGGAACTAGTGATGATTATGCAAGGCCTGAAATTCCAGCATTGCCTTCTTTTAGACTCCAAAGGGCTGTATCTGAAATGATTATTAAGCATGAAATGGACTATTGGACTGGTACCATTTACACAACCAATAGAAGAGTTTGGGAACATGATGAGAAATTTAAGGATTATTTGAAAGAAATTAGAGTATTAGGAATAGATATGGAAACTGCCACAATTTTTATTGTGGGTTTTGTAAATTCTATTCCTCATGGAGCATTATTATTGGTTTCTGACAATCCAATGCAGCCAGATGGTGTTAAAACTGAAGCTAGCGATAAAAAAGTTACCTCCAATTTTGTGGAAAAGCATCTAAAAATTGGAATTGACTCTTTAAATGAATTGGCAAATTCGGGTGAGTCAGTTAAACATCTTAGGTTTGAAGATCCTAAAATTTGAAAAATAAAATAGGAGATTAACATTCTTGCCTCTTTTTTTTCAATAAAAACTTTTACTTAATTACAATAATCTTTTATAATATTATAAGAAGAAGCATTTCCTAATTCACCTGCTTTACTTAAATCAAAACAACCTCCATTATTATCTCCAATTGCATTTTTTATCAAGCCTCTTACATAATAAGCCTCCCCATATCTTTGATTAATTTTAATTGCATTTCCACAATCAATTAGAGCTTCCGTTTGATTTCCCATAGTTGACCTGACTAATCCTCTAGCAAAATGTGCTTCAGCATAGGTAGGGTTTAATTCTATAGATTTATTTAAATCAGCTAAAGCATCTTTTAAGCTTTCTGCTTTCAGATTTGCAATTCCTCTAAAATAGAACACTTCTGATTTATCCTCAGTAAAATCCATAATTTTTATTTTTTCTTCTACAATATTTCTAAGTTCGTCTAGTTTTGCTTTTGTAAAGGTAGTTGAATAGGAATCCTTAGCGTTTTTTGTCTCTGACTTTAAAAACAAAGCTTTAGTTAAATCTGAAATCGCAGCTTTTTGATTATTAAGTTTGCTATTTATAAAACCGCGAGCATAATAAGCCTGTAAGTAATTTGGGTCAAGTTGTAAAATTTTATCAAAATCAAGCTTTGCGTTGTTATAATCTGAAAGTTTAGCTTTTGCAAAACCTCTAAAATAATAAGATTCCAAATCTTGTGCATCCAGTTTTAACGCCTCATCGAAGTCTTTTATGGCTTCTCCAAATGCGTTCACTTTAATTCTATTTTTCCCTCTTTCTGCATAGGTTTGAGCTCTTTTTGGATTTATTTCTATAGATTTGGAATAGTCATTAATACTACCAGAAAAATCTTCTAGTTTGGCTTTACATAATCCTCTAGAATAAAATGCTTGATATTTCTCTTTATTTTCAGGATTGAGTTCAATAACTTTTGAAAAGTCTTGAATTGCTTTAGCAAATTCATTGAGTTTTGCTCTGATTATTCCTCTTTGCAAATACGTATAGGAATCTTCCGGAGAAATCTCTATGGCTCTATTAAAATCTTGAAGTGCTGATCGATTATCTTCTTGGTAACTTTTACTTAAACCCCTGTAAAGATAAGCCATTGCGTCTTTAGGACTTAGGTCAATTGTTTTGTCAAAATCTAGTATAGCCCCTCTATTATCTTTAAGAGCTTGTTTTGACAATCCTCGGTTAAAATAGCTCTGTGAATTGTCAGGATTCATCGAAATAGCCAAACTAAAAGAAGATAGAGCACCAATATAATCACCAGCTTTACTTTTTGTAACTCCCAAATCAAAATGTTCAGAGGCTGTTTGTTGTGAGAATGCTTTAGAGTTTAAAACAATCAAAAAAAGTAGTATTAATTTTTTCATATATTTTGGGTTTCTAAAATTCAAATATAATTGAAATTCTAGGAATAGTTTTTTTATGAATCAAAAATTTAGGCTTTTAGGCTATTTTTTTATTTAATAATTTTGAATGGGTAACCTAATTCATTTAAAATTTACACTAATCAATTTATTAAAGCTATCTAAATATTATTTGAAAGTTAAATAATGCTGATTCCAAATAAAATAACTGAAATTAGGGTTGTTAAAGCTAGCCTTTTCAAAAGAGGGTCAGGGTTTTTAATTTTTAATAATTGAAAAGCATTGAGTAAAATTAATGGTATGGAAATCAAATAATAATATTTATCAACTCTATTATAAAAAACAAATGAAAATAAACTTAATATAGCAAATATGAGTAAAAAGAAATGATAAATTATGGATTTTCTCCTTCCCAAACGAACTGGAATAGTTATTTTTCCAGCCGCCTTATCTGATTCAATATCTCTTATATTATTTAAATTTAATACACCAGTCGAGAGCAAACCACAAAACATAGCGGGTAAAATATTGTTGAAATCAATAATTTTAGTAAAAACAAAGGCACTTCCCATTACACCTACAATTCCAAAAAATATAAAGACAGAGACATCTCCGAATCCAATATACCCGTAGGGTCTTTTTCCAGCAGTGTAAGTATAAGCTGCAATTATGCAAAGTATTCCTAGACCAATGAATTTCCAAAACAAAGTAGAGAAAAAGCCACCAAAAGAAATGTATAATAAAATTAGTCCACTAAAAAAGGTGAGAAAGGCAACAATAATAATAGCGTTTTTCATTTGGTTGGATGAGATTTCACCAGATTGCACTGCTCTTTTTGGCCCAATTCTATCAGTTAGGTCCGCTCCATTTTGAAAGTCCCCATAATCATTAGCAAAATTAGAAAGAATTTGAAGAAGAATGGTAGTCAGACTAGCAAATAAGAATATCCATAAATCAAATTTGCTAGCTTTTATCGCCAGAAAAGTTCCCATGAAAATACTCGACAAAGCTAGTGGTAGAGTTCTAAGGCGAGCAGCTGACATCCACTTTAACATAAAAACTACTTAAATGAGACCAATTGCTTGTTTAAAATCTTTACTTTCTGGTGTTATTTTTGAGGCAAAAAAGTGAGTTAGCTTACCTTTTTCATTAATAACATACTTGCAAAAATTCCAGCTTGGAGCTTGGTCGTTCCAACCATTTAAGTCTTTAGTGCTTAGCCATTCGAATAAGGGATGCTGAGAATCTCCAATAACATCCAACTTTTCAAACATTTGAAAGGTAACTCCGTAATTTTTTTGACAAAAAGAAGCTATTTCTCCATTTGAGCCTGATTCTTGGGAGAGAAAATTATTTGCGGGGAAGCCTAAAACAATGACCTTTTCACCATATTTTTCATGGAATACTTGCCAATCCTCGTATTGAGGTGTATACCCGCATTTGGAGGCAACATTTATAATAACAACTTTTTTTCCAACAAAAGATTTCAAATCTATAAGTTTTCCTGCTAAGCTATTAACTTGAAAATCATATAGAAAACCTTTTAAATGAGTAGTAACCTCGGCTATTTTAACTTCTTTTTTATCACCTAATAAATTTTTAACAGTTTCTAAATTACTAAGTGAAAACATATCTAATAAGCCCATGGATTAATTATTGATTATTTTAAATTAATTAAAAAAGTTTTAAGCAATTCCTAATTGCTTTAGCATAGACACATGTGATCTTAGAGCATTGAAAAAACCTCCTTTGGAATTATAAAAAACTCCATATTCTTTAGCGGTGTCAGCAACAATTTTTGAAATTTCTTTGTAATATATGTGTGAAATTTTCGGAAACAAATGGTGTTCTATTTGGTAATCAAGACCACCAATATACCAAGACAATAATTTACTTTTACCAGAAAAATTTGCGGTAGTTTCTATTTGATGAACAGCCCAAGCACTTTCTATACAATTATTATCATCTGGAATTGGTTGAGCAGCATGTTCTACAACATGGGCAAGTTGGAATATGGTACTTAAAATTATTCCAGCTGTGCAATGCATACCCATAAAACCCAAAAACCATTGTCCAAAAGAAATATCTAAGACAACCATAGGTAAAACAAATATCCAAGCAATATATCCTATTTTTGAAAGAATTAGGATGGTTAACTCTCTAGATGAAAAAGGTTTTACTATTCCAGTTTCTGATAATTTATTAAACAATCTAATCTCTTTGAAATCTTTCCATAAGAAAGAAATTGTCATTAAACTATATAAACCAAAAGCATAAATATGTTGAAATTTATGTATTAATTTTTTTTTCTCTCCTACATTTAATCTCAATAAAAATTTGCCAGTAATATCCTCGTCTAAATCTAGAATATTAGTATAGGTATGATGTAATTGATTATGTTGAACCTCCCAATTGTACGCATTGCCTCCTAATAGATACAAACTACTTCCAAATAGTTTATTTACCCAGGTTTTGTTAGAAAAAGACCCATGAATTGCATCATGCATTACACTCATTCCTATGCCAGCAACTCCAATACCCATAACAATGGTTAATACGAAATTTATGTAATTTGGATAGCCAGAAGATAGTATAATGATGTAAGGAAAAAGGTAAAGGGAAAGCATAAATAGTGCTTTAAAAATCAAGGCATTACCCCCTGTTTTTGGAATATTTTTTTCTTTAAAATAAGCATCAACTTTCGCTCTTAATGTAGCAAAGAACGAAGCTTGCTTTTTATTAATGAATTTTATTTTTTGCATCAGAAAAAAGAAGATTATTATTTGGTTTTGTTCTCAAATAAAAGACCACAAATTTACTATTTTATTTTTATAAATCCAATTTGCATTTTTTTGTTAATTGGATATGTACCCATTTAAACGATTAGAAACAAATATTTGTTCGAAGTTTACTATTTATATTTATTTAGTTTTGGAAGATTAATTAATTCATGTTTTGCTAATAATTGTATTATCTCTAAGCAAGTGTTTTTGTATATTTGTGAAAATTTTCATCATTGAGAGACTACTTAGCAGAATTAAACGAACCGCAGCAAGAAGCTGCTACGCATGAAAATGGCCCATTAATGATTATTGCTGGTGCTGGTTCTGGAAAAACTAGGGTTTTAACGTATAGAATTGCCCATTTGATGGGGCAAGGAGTTGATCCTTTTAATATACTTTCCCTAACATTTACTAACAAAGCTGCTCAAGAAATGCGTTCCAGAATTGAGAAAATTATTGGTTCTGAGGCCAAAAACCTTTGGATGGGTACTTTTCACTCTGTATTTGCCAAAATTCTAAGAATAGAAGGCCATCGATTAGGATACACTCCAAATTTCACTATTTACGATACTGATGATAGCAAGTCTTTATTGCGTTCCATTATAAAAGAAATGAATTTAAATGATAAGACCTACAAAGCTAACTTTATTTTAAATCGTATATCTGGAGCAAAAAATAATTTAATTTCTTGGCAAGCTTATCAAGAAAACCCGATTTTTTTAGCCGAGGATGCTGGGGCACAAATGCCCGAAATTAGTAGGATTTATAAAACGTATGCACTGCGTTGTTTCTCAGCCAATGCTATGGATTTTGATGACCTTTTGTTTTGTACTAATATACTCTTTCGGGATCACTTAGATGTTTTGAATAAATATCAGCACAAATTCAAGCATGTAATGGTAGATGAGTTCCAAGATACCAATATTTCGCAGTATTTAATAACTAGAAAACTGTCGTCAGTTCATCAAAATATTTGTGTTGTAGGGGATGATGCCCAAAGTATTTATGCATTTAGAGGAGCAAACATTCAAAATATTTTAAATTTTAAGAAAGATTATCCAGATTTAAGAATAGTAAAACTTGAACAAAATTATCGATCTACTCAGAATATTGTCAATGCCGCAAATTCATTAATTTCTAAAAATAAATCTCAATTAGAAAAGAATATTTTTTCAGATAATGAGGAAGGAGAAAAAATCGAAGTATTTAAAGCTAAATCTGATAATGAGGAGGGTAAAATTATAGCGAATACTATTTTTGAAAATAAGTTAAATCAGAATTTAAAAAATCAAGATTTTGCTATATTATACAGAACAAACGCACAGTCAAGGGCATTTGAAGAAGCTTTAAGAAGAATAAATATAAATTATAGAATTATTGGGGGTCTTTCTTTTTACCAACGGAAGGAAATTAAAGATTTAATAGGTTATTTAAGATTTACAGTAAATCAACAAGATGAGGAAGCATTTAAAAGAATAATAAATTTACCTAAAAGAGGAATTGGCGATAGCACGGTAGCAAAGATAATAATAAGTGCAAACGAGAATCAAGTCAGTATTTGGGATGTAGTTTCTGAAATTGGTAAGTATATTGAAGGCAGAGCAGTCGTTTCAATTGATAATTTTGCAAATTTAATTAAAAGTTATGTAATCTTGATGGGAGAAGACAAAGATGCCCATCAAATAGCTATGCAAATTGCTAAAACTTCGGGCTTATTATATGAATTATATGTTGATAAAACTGTGGAAGGGATGGCAAGGCACGAAAACGTGCAAGAATTATTAAATTCCATAAAACAATTTGTGGATAATCCGGAAAATGAAGATGTGACTCTTGGCTCTTTTTTACAAACGGTTTCATTGCTTACCAATGCCGATCAGGAAGAAGATGGTGACCCAGATAAAGTTACCATGATGACAATTCATGGTTCTAAGGGATTAGAATTTAAGCAAGTTTTTGTTGTTGGAATGGAAGAAAACTTGTTTCCTTCACAAATGATGCTTAAAAATAGAGAAGATTTAGAAGAAGAACGCAGATTGTTTTACGTGGCAATAACTAGGGCCGAAAAAAAATTGACTTTGAGTTATGCTGAACAAAGATATAATTGGGGAAAGCTTACTTTTTGTGAAAAAAGTAGATTTATTGACGAAATAGACTCAAAATATTTAAAAACTTATGAAAGAGAAGTTACACAGATAAGGCCGTTCGAGATTCCAAAAAATGTGTCAAAATGGGATATTCCTATTCGAACAGTATCTTCTACAAAATCTCAAGTAATTTCTAATCTTAAGCCAGTTAATCAAGCCAAACCGGCTGTAGCTTATGTGCCAAGTCAAGATTTCAAACCTTCTGATACTTCCAGACTAAAAGCGGGAGATAAAGTGGAGCATCCTAAGTTTGGGTATGGCGAAGTAAAAAAAGTTGAGGTTCAAGGCCCAACTTCTAAAGCCTTAATACATTTTGAAAGCGAAGGAGAAAAAACCTTGTTGTTGAGTTTTGCTAAGTTGAGGATTGTCTAAAGGTTGCTAATAAAGAATAATTGCGGTTTGAGATTAAAATAGTTATCACCCCTCCAATTGCCTTAAATACAGTTGAATAGTATTTTCTAATCCGTAGTACAATGCATCACAAAAAAGTGAATGACCAATAGAAACCTCTAAAAGATTAGGAATATGTTTATAAAAATAAGCTAAATTTTCTAGATTTAGATCATGTCCTGCATTAATCCCTAATCCTACTTTTTGAGCCATTTCTGCCGCTCTCAGGAAGTCTGCTATAGCTTTTTCAGGACTTTCAATATACCGTTTCGCATACGATTCTGTATATAACTCAATACGGTCAGTACCTGTTTCGGCTGCTGCATCTACCATTTCTGCATTTGCATCTAAAAAAATTGATACCCGAATACCTTCTGATTTATAAATTTTTACTAGTTCTTTAAGTTTGATTTTGTGAGTAATTGTATCCCAACCAGCATTTGATGTCAAATCCCCAATTGAATCTGGAACTAAGGTTACTTGTTCTGGTCTATTGGCTAAAACTACCTCTTGAAATCTACCTTCGGTAGGATTTCCTTCAATGTTAAATTCTTGAGTTATGATTTTTTTTAAATCAAAAACATCTTGATATTTTATATGCCTTTCATCCGGCCTAGGATGTATAGTAATTCCTTGTGCACCAAAAAGTTCGCAGTCTATTGCAGTTTTAACTAAATTTGGCATATCCTGTCCCCTTGAATTTCTTAATGTTGCAATTTTATTGACATTGACCGATAATTTTGTCATTTTTGTATTCTGATTTTAAAATTCAAATTTACGATTTTATTTTAAAGCCTATTTGCAATTTATTTCAATTCATAAGAAAAATTAAAGATTATGTCGTTAAAAACCAAAATTGATTCCGATATTAAAGGAGCTATGCTTGCCAGAGATCAAGTAAAACTGTTGGCCTTAAGAGATATTAAAAAAGGGATTTTGATAGAAGAAACTAAGCCTGGAGCAGAGGGATTAACAGAAGCTGATGAAATGCGAATATTACAAAAAGCGGTTAAACAACGCAAAGATTCCGCTGAAATTTATAAAACTCAAAATAGGACTGATCTTTTAGATAAAGAATTAGCCGAAATAGCCATAATCGAAGCATATTTACCTGCTGCCATGTCGGAGGAAGAATTACAAAGTTTAGTACAAAAAATTATTGAAAAAGTGGGAGCAAATGCACCTTCAGATATGGGTAAAGTGATGGGAGTTGCTTCAAAAGAATTGGCTGGAAAAGCAGAAGGAAGAGCGATTTCTGAAATGGTAAAGAAATTGTTAGCACAATAAATAATGGCAACTATTGATTTGCTTTTATTGGTTCCAATTTTAATTGGAGCATTTAATGGGTATAAAAAAGGCTTGTTGATAGAGATTATTGGTATAGCGGCATTTGTGGTTGCCATAGTTTTAGGATTTAAGTTTTTAAGCATTGGAGCATCTTTTGTTGAGTCTTTTATCGGGAAAGATACTATTAAATCCATTTCTCCTTATTTGAGTTTTTTAATTATTTTTTTTCCAACTATCTTTTTGATTAGAAAAGTAGGTTGGTTGATGCGAAAATCGCTAAGAATGACATTTTTGGGCACTTTGGATGGACTTTTGGGTTCACTTTTGGGTGGTATAACTGCATTGTTTGCGCTTAGTGTTTTAATTTGGTTGGTGTCAAAAACGGGCTTCAGTTTTCCTGATACTTGGATGAAAAATAATCAATTTTATATTTTCGCTGAAGGATTTGCCCCAAAAATTATATCTAAAGTATTAGACTGGATTCCTTATGGTGGAAATTGGGTTGAATATTTAGATGTTTTGAAAGAGAAGTTTTCAGTTAAAGAAATTTAACAAAAAATCGCTAGAGACAATTTTTAGAATCAATTAAGGTAAATAATCAATAGGTAAAAACTCTCCCATTTTTTCTTGAGCCCATCGACCCTCATAAATTACGGAAAGTGGATCTGCCAAGTAACCATTTTTATTAACTAAAATAGTACGATCAATTAAGGAAACAATGGAAACTTGCGGTAAGTTTTTTCCTTTATTTGGATTAAATCTTGGTTCTTCTTTCTCCTTGTCGTAGACAATATAAATCAAGTCATTGAAATCTAAGTAAAACTCGTTATTAGAAACTTGAATAAGAGAAGAGTCTTTTAGGGGAGTTTTGTAGATATATTGTATAGAATTCGAATAGGTTGGGCTTTGAATCCTTTTTAAAGAATCATTTGTTTCAATCTTTAGCAAACTGGAGTCAGCCAGTTTTTTCCAAAAAAACAATTTGCTGGGAATTATATTTCCCAAGCTGTCTCTATTCTCCGAAGCGGTATTTACTTGTTGTGTTTTTTTATTTATTCTTTTTAATTGATAGGTTTTAAACCCTTCTGTTTGCGAATTTCCGTTAATTAATGTTTTTAAATAATGCTGCGAAGAACCCAGATAAGCCTTTTTTCGATTCGCAATGAATTTTTCGTCTCTTGATTTTGTTCCTTTTTTTTCTTCAAAAAAACCATAGCCAAAGTAAGAAACATACGAAGTTCTAAAATTATAGGTAAATTCTTCTAAATCGTATTTTACAATATAACCCAAGGCTTTGTTATCTATTTTCAGACTTTTATTTGATTTTATGGTAAGTTCTTGACCATCATCGCTTAGAATAAATATAAGATCTTTTGGTTTTTTTAATTTGCATTGGTCAGAAAATTGAGTGTTTCCAATGAAATGTTCTAAAAAAAGTGGAAAATATCTTTCATATCCGTTTTTTAATTGCCTCACTATCAATGGTTTTAGGGTAATTAAGTCTTCTTCTAGAAAAAGGCTAAGTGCTTTGGACAAGGTATCTGGTTTTATTTTTTGACTATACGTTTTATATCCAACATAACTGACAATTAGGTTTATTTCATTAGAAAAAATGTTTTTGAGCTTAAATTTTCCGTTTTCATCTGACAATACTCCTATGGTAGAATTATTGATATATACTTTGGCAAATGGTATAGGTTTTTCATCTTTTGCGTCAAATACAATACCTTCAATCGATTTTTGACAAAAAACGAAGTGTGACAGTAGAAATAAAAAAGTGGTAATAATACTTGTTTTTGAAGTCATGGGTTTTGATTTTTAAATTATTTCAGTGTATTGTTCAATAAGTCACCATTATTTCTTCCAACGCTTTTCTTTTTATGTCTGGAACAAAACAGTCATCTGCTGGATATCCAACTGGAATTAATAGGAAAGGTTTTTCGTTATGAGGTCTTTTTAAAATTGTGCTTAAAAAAGTCATTGGGGAAGGTGTGTGCGTTAGAGCCGCTAAACCAGCATTTTGAATTGCAGAAAGTAATATTCCACAAGCTAATCCCACACTTTCTTGTACATAATAGTTATTTTTTTTATTTCCATTTTTATCGAAATCGTAAACTTTTCTAAATACAATAATTAGATAAGGTGCAATTTCTAAAAAAGGTTTTTGCCAATCCGTTCCTAAAGGTTTTAAATCTTCTATCCATTCCGATGACATTCTTTCCCTATAGCTATCAAATTCTTCTTTTTCAGCAGCTATTCTAATTTGTTTTTTCAATTCAGGATTTCTAACTACACAAAATACCCATGGTTGCTTATTTGCACCAGATGGTGAAGTGGAAGCGGTTTTAATGCAATTTTCTAATATTTTGATGGGGAAAACTTTATCTGAAAACTCTCTCACGGATCTTCGATTATCCATAAGATTGAAAAAGTTTTCCGAAAAATTTAACATTTCGTTTTCTGCGAATTGCCTTTTTGTATACGGTTTATAAGGGTAACCTTCTATAGTTTTTTGTAACATTGGGGTTGAATTTTGATTTCAAAATTAATAATATGAATACTAAATTTCTAATCTGGTTTCATAAAATGGCAAAAAAAATCCTTGACAATTTTGTCAAGGATTTTAAACTATCCATAAGATTAAATTAATCATCTCTTCTTCCCAAAAACATCATAACATAATAAGCCAAATTAGCAATGGCAGCTAAAGCCCCTACTACATAGGTCATGGCAGCCCAATGCAATGCATCTTTGGACATAGCATATTCTCCTTGGTTTACTATATTTCTAGTTTCCATCCATTTTAATGCCCGATTACTTGCGTCGAATTCTACAGGTAAAGTTATAGTTGCAAAAATTGCTATGGCTGCATTGGCTGCAATTAATATCAATAATATCGTATTTCCAAAAGCACTTCCTTGTGAAATCATGTATATACCGCCCATCATAAGAAACAGATTCATCATTCCCATAACTTTGGAAGCTACATTTACTGCTGGCACCATTGCCGATCTAAGTGTAAGAGCTGAATAAGCAGTTGCATGTTGAACCGCATGACCGCATTCGTGAGCAGATACTGCAGCCGCAGAAACGCTTCTTCCATGATAAACATCAGCACTTAAGTTTACTGTTTTGTCTAAAGGATTGTAGTGATCGGTCAGTTGACCATCAACTTGAATAACTTTAACATCATAAATGTTATTTTCATTTAGCATTTTTTGAGCTATTTCAGCACCACTCAATCCATTGCTTAATCCAACTTTAGAATACTCTGAAAATTTTCTTTTTAATTTGTTTGATACAAACCAGCCAATTGCCATGAAGATTAGACCTATTATTAAAATCCCACCCATAATATTGTTTTTTTTTAATTTATATTAAGTTAAATAAAACTTTAGAAGGAAAACAAACAGAATTGCTACGATGTTCCAATTATTTATCTAATTTTTTACTAACGGCTATTTTTTTTTATAATTGTAATTAAGTAAACATGAATGGTATATCCATTTTAAATTTATAATTCTTTCAGTTCGTTTACCAATTTAGTAATTGATTGCTTAGCATCGCCAAATAACATTAAGCAATTTGGATACCCAAACAATTCATTTTCGATGCCAGCGTATCCTTTTCCCATACTTCTTTTACTTACAATAACCGTTCTAGATTTATCAGCATTAAGAATTGGCATTCCATAAATTGGACTGGCTGGATTATTTCTAGCCGCCGGATTTACTACATCATTAGCTCCAACCACAAATACTACATCTGTTTTGCTGAAATCTTCATTTATTTGCTCCATTTCAACCAATTTATCGTAGGACACATTAGACTCAGCCAAAAGGACATTCATGTGCCCAGGCATTCGGCCAGCCACAGGATGAATAGCGTATCTTACATTAACACCTTCTTTTTTAAGAAATTCTTCTAATTCGTGAATTATATGTTGAGCTTGAGCAACAGCTAAACCATACCCAGGAATAATAATTACATTTTGTGCATATTTCATCAAAATTGCTACATCTGACGGCGTTGTACTTTTTATTGTACCAACAAACCCGTCATCGGCCCCTTCTGCCATATTTCCACCACCAAAAGAACCAAATATTACATTCAACAAAGATCGGTTCATAGCATTGCACATCAGGATGGTTAATAATGTTCCTGCAGAACCTACTAAAATTCCCCCTGTTAGCATTACTTGATTGTCGTAAAGAAATCCACCAAAAGCAGCAGCTAAACCAGTAAAAGAGTTTAATAATGAAATTACTACTGGCATATCAGCACCACCAATTGGCAATACAAATAAAATTCCATATACCAATGATAATAGTAAGAGTATGGTCATGTGAAACATGCTAGGCAACAGTATAGTCATCACTAACATTCCTAATATCATCAATAGCAAAGCGATTGTAAAAATATTTTGAGCTGGCAATCTGAACGTTTTTTTCATTATTTCTTGCAATTTCAAGTAGGCAATTATACTACCTGAAAATGAGACTGAACCTATAACTAGCCCTAGGAGTATCGTAATTGTAATTCCAACTGAAGTTCCATTTTGAATGTGACTATATTCTACAATTGAAATTAATGCAGCACATGCACCACCCATTCCATTAAATAAACTCACCATTTGTGGCATTGCAGTCATTTCCACCTTTTTAGCCGATAGCCAGCCTCCAATTGTTCCAATAGCAATAGCTCCGAAAATCCATCCATAGTTTCCTATCAAGTGGCCTTCTTCGTTTTTGTGCAAAAATATTGTCCCTAAAATGGCCAATGTCATTCCAGCGGCCGCTAAGAAATTCCCTTTTCGTGCCGTTTTAGGCCCAGAAAGCATTTTTAAACCTACTATGAACGACATAGAGGCGATTAAATAAATAAGATACAACCAATATTGATTTTGCATTTTTTTTAACGATTAAAAACTTACTTCTTTTTCTTGAACAATTCTAACATTCGGTCGGTAACTACAAATCCACCTACCACATTAAGCGTACCTAAAATTACCGCCAAAAATCCCAGGATAATGGCCAACATGTTGCCTTCTTCGGCATGACCCATTACAATTATAGCCCCAATAATTACAACACCATGGATGGCGTTTGCTCCTGACATTAAGGGTGTATGTAAAGCTGAAGGAACTTTAGAAATTACTTCAATTCCAACAAAAATTGAAAGAATTAAAATATAAATGATCTGGATATTTTCTCCAAAAAAAGTAAGTACACTATTTATTATTTCCATATATAATATTATTTATTTTCTAAAATACTTTTAGTAAATTCATGTATCAACTGTCCATTATGTGTTATCAAAGAACCTTTGGTAATCTCTTCCTCCATTTCCCATTTAAAACCATTTTCGTCTATTAAATGATATAGTAAAGAGGTAATGTTTGTGGCATACAATTGACTTGCATTAATGGGAAGTAATGCTGGAAGATTTGATTCTCCAATGATGGTTACTCCATATTTGACCACCGTTTTGTTAATTTCTGAAACAGCACAATTTCCTCCTGATTCTACGGCCATATCCACAATTACAGAGCCTGTTTTCATAGACTTAACCATGTCTTCTGAAACTAAAACAGGGGCTTTTTTGCCAATAACCAAGGCAGTGGTTATAACAATATCTGCATCTTTTATTTTAGATTCTACCAACTCTTTTTGTTTCTGTAGAAATTCAGCTGATACTTCTTTTGCGTAGCCTCCTTCTATTTTTACTCCTTTTACTCCTTCCACTGTCAAAAATCTACCACCTAAGGATTCTACTTGTTCTTTAGTTTCTGGACGCACATCTGTTACTTCTACAATTGCTCCCAATCGTTTTGCTGTGGCAACAGCTTGTAAGCCAGCTACTCCAGCTCCGAAAATTAATACTTTTGTAGGTGTAATTGTTCCAGCAGCCGTCATCATTAATGGGAAAATTTTACCCAATGCATTTGCTCCTAAGATTACTGTTTTATATCCTGCCAAATTAGCTTGAGAACTTAATGCATCCATTTTTTGTGCCCTCGAGATTCTTGGTACTGCATCCATTGAAAAAGAGGAAATTCTCTTTTTATTAAATGCTAATATTACAGATGGAATAGTGTAAGCATATAAAAATGAAATAGTCACGATTCCTTCTTTAAGGATATCGACTTCTTCTTCGGAAAATGAATTTACTTTTAAGACTACATCTGAAGCTCCAATTTCGGCTTTGGTACCAATTTTGGCACCAGCATTTTCATAATCTTTATCTAAGTTGGAGCTTAATTTTCCGGCTTCTGTTTCAATCCAGACTTCAAAGCCATTTTTTATGACTTGCTTTACTATTTCAGGAGTTAGGGCTACTCGGGTTTCAAAGGGTTTTGTTTCTTTTAATACGCCTATTTTCATATATAATTGAAAAAATAGTTTGATTTAGATTGCAAAAATAATTATAAATTCAAATTTTGATATCACTTTAGCAGATTAAAATCATTCAATGCTAAAATAAAATTAAAACGTGTATTGAATAGCGTAAAACAGGTATTTAAATTAATTTTTTGATATTCAAAGGTAATATTTAGAAAAATTCCGTGTATTGATTGATTCCCAATTCTTTAAAATCACTACCCATCTTTAGATTTTCAATTTCAATGTTTAAAGGTCCAAGCTTATGTTTTGTTGCAATAGAAATACCACTGGAAGTTTTCATCCAGTTTTCCCTTGTGGCAAGAATCCCTCCAATGGGAATTATTTTAACCCACATTTTAAAATGTGTTGGAACATAATTATCATCTAAAAACCATAAATAGGAATCTCCAGGTGTAACGCCACCTGAAGAATAGCTCACTAATAATGCTTCTTTATTTGGGGCTATTTCTACAATTTTTCGAGTAACTCCCTCATCAAAAACTTTAAACGGGGCGATTAACCAATATGAATCGTTACAAAAATAGCTATAAGCTTTTCCTCTTAATATATCTAATTGTTCGTCTTTTATTTCTTTTCCTTCTGAAAAAGCTTTTCCTTTATTCCAATCTTTTAAATTTAGAAAGACCTCATTTTTAGCCTATATAACTAAGACTTTATTGTTTTTTTTATCCCAAATGTATTTATGAAGGCCTTTATGGGTCCAGCTTATTATATTAATGCTGTCCCAAGCATTTTTATTTAAAGCTGCATTCATTTTGTAAGCCAGAATGTCTGCTTTTTCTGAATTACTACCAACGGGCAATTTTTCGTTATTAAAAAAGTAAAGTATCCCAAGGCTTATAAATAGTAGCGTAAAGAAAATTATTATCGCCTTAAATATTTTTTTAATCATTTTTGGCTTACTTATTTTTCCTGTAATATATAGGTTAAAAAATTAAAATTAAAAATTTATTTTTTTTGCCCAAACATCAACCCACACAAAACAAAAATCAAACCTATAACTGTGTAAACAGTAAATGGTTCATTTAAAATTAAAGAAGAAAAAATAAACCCAAAAATTGGGCATAAAAATAAGAAAAATGAAGCTTTGGTAGTGTCGATTTTTATAAGCCTAAGCCAAATATTTACAGCCAAAATGGAAACTGGGCCAATAAGCCAAATTATGGCCAATACTGCTGGTAGAGTTATGATAACTGGTTTCTTATTGAAAAAGATAGTAAGTGGTAACATAAAAATGCCGCCTAATACTACTTGCCAACCATTTAAAGCAAATCTGGGAAGACTCCATTTTTTAGATGCATAGTATAAAGAAGCTACACTATAACTTAGCATACTAAAAAGTAAATAAATTAATCCGCGTGGGGTAGCATTGCTGTTTCCTAATAAGGGAATTACAGCTATATATACTCCAGCAAATCCTAAAAACAAACCCAAATAGTGAATCATTTTGGTTTGTTTACCTAAAACTAAACCACCTAGAATCGTCATTAAAAGCGGACCCAAAGAAGTAGATAGACTTCCAATTCCAGCTGTTACTTCGGTTATTGCTAAAACAAAAAGGCTTAAATAAAGGGTAACATTTAAAAAACCAAAAATGGAAAGTTCAATAAATTCCTTTTTACTAGGTATTTTCCAATCTTCAAAAAAATAAGAATAAATTAAAAGAATAGCTCCTGCCAAAATAAATCGAAATTGAAATAATACCAAAGGCTCCATACTTTGAACTCCAATTTTTGCAGATACGGAGGCTGAGGACCAAAGAATGGCAAATGCAATTCCCCAAATTATAAATTTTATATCTTGACTTATGGGTTTCATCAACTTCTTTTTAATAGGTTTAACGCATTTTTTGAAGTTTGGTTTTGAACTGTTTCTATTGGAATTCTTTTAATTTCTGCTACTTTTTCAGCTACTAAATTAATAAAGCTTACTTCGTTGCGTTTCCCTCTATGTGGAATAGGTGATAAATAAGGGGAGTCAGTTTCTAGTACCAAATGTTTTAAGTCTATTTCAGATAAAAATTTATCTAATCCACCATTTTTGAAAGTTACAACACCCCCAATGCCTAAAAGGAAATTTAATGAAATTACTCTTTTGGCGTCATCAAAGTTTCCTGAAAAACAATGAAAAATTCCTCTCAAGTCTTTCCATCCAAAATCCTCAATTAAATCACAACAACGTTGAATAGCATTTATTTGATTGTCTTTTGAATTTCTGGAGTGAATGCAAATGGACAAATTGTGTTTTTTTGCTAATTCTAATTGTTTTAAAAAAGCTTTTTCTTGTTGATTCACAAAGCTAAGGTCCCAATAAAAATCTAAGCCTATTTCTCCAATTAAAATGAATTTTCTTTTTTCAAGCCATTCTTCTACAATTTTTAATTCAAAATTAAAAGTTTCATTCACATAACAAGGATGCAAGCCCATCATTGAAAAACATTTCTCAGGAAATTCAGATTCTAATTTCATCATTTTTGGAATAGTTTCATGATTACAGTTAGGCATCCAAATTTCAGATATGTTTGTATCAAAGGCTCTAGCAAGCATTACATTTCTATCAACGTCAAATTGTCCGTCGTAAATGTGTGCGTGGGTTTCAATGATTTTTCCCATAATGAATGTTTTTATTGTGCAAAAATAGCTTTTTGGAATTGTATTTAATAGAATATTAGAATCATAAGTACCGGTATTTTTATTAATTTTTTTTGATACTTTATTTCGCCATCCAATCTTTTTTGGCAACTTAATGCCATCAAAAGAACAAAAATGGTTATGTTTGTGTTCTTATTTGTATTAAGTCTAAATTAATAGCAAGCTCGATGACAGTAGCGGACCTTAAAGAAGGAGAGAAGGGTAAAATTGTTTCATTCACTAATAATAAACTGGCATTAAAACTGTTGGAAATGGGTTGTTTACCTGGAACAGAGGTTAAATTAGATCATAAAGCCCCACTTGGATGTCCTTATTGTTTAACTATAGGAGACAATTATCAGCTCTCACTTCGAAAATCTGAGGCAGAAACTATTCTACTTACTTGAAATTTAGAACATGAAAGTTGCATTAATAGGAAACCCCAACTGTGGGAAATCTTCTTTGTTTAATCACCTTACTGGTTTAAGGCAAAAAATTGGCAATTTTCCAGGAGTTACAGTAGATAAAAAAGTAGGTTTTTGTCGGATAAATAACACAACAGATATTGAAGTCATAGATTTACCAGGAACCTACAGTATTTATCCAAATTCTTTGGACGAACAAGTAGTGCTAGAAGTTTTAACTAATCAAAACCATCCAGATTTTCCAGATATGGCTGTGGTCGTAGTGGATTCTTCAAATCTGAAGAGAAATTTATTACTTTTTGAAGAGGTAAATGACCTTGGAATTCCGACTATTTTAGCTTTAAATATGTTGGATGTAGCAAATGATATCGGAATTACAATAAACACTCCGAAATTGGAGAAAATACTAGGCGTTCCAGTAATAGAGTTAAATGCTAGAGAAGGAATTGGAATAGAGGGTTTGAAACTTATAGTATTTAAAAATGCTGAAAGTCCACAAGTACATAAAAACAAGGAACTTATAAAAACTGAATATCAGTTTGCTTCTGAATATATCAAAAACAAATTTGGTTTAAAAACTAGCTATGTGGGTTTGCAATATTTGGTGCAAAACGAGAAACTTTCGTTTTTGAATGCAAAAGACCGCGGTTATTTAAGTAAAATGGCGGAGGATTTGAAATTTGATTCAGATAAATTTCAAGCAGATGAGGTAATTGAAAGGTATTCAGATATTGATAGGTCTTTAGAACAGGTGATTGAGATAGAAGAAACAAAGAACAAAACTTTAACATTGAGCCAGAAGATTGACAACATTCTGATTCATAAAATTTGGGGATATGTTATTTTTCTAGCTATTTTATTTTTAATTTTTCAATCTTTATTTTCATTTACAGAATATCCTGTTGATCTAATTGACAATGGCATAGCATCATTAAATAATTTATTAAAGGCTTTTTTGCCTGAAAGTAAACTCACCGATTTGTTAACTGACGGTTTGATAGCTGGTATTGGAGGAGTTTTGATTTTCATTCCCCCAATAGCTTTCCTTTTTGCATTTATTTCTATTTTAGAAGAGTCTGGTTATATGGCCCGAGTGGTGGTTTTGATGGATAAATTGATTCGTCGTTTTGGTTTGAGTGGGAAAAGTGTAGTTCCTTTAATTTCTAGTATGGCCTGTGCTGTTCCTGCTATAATGTCTGCAAGAACCATCGGAAATTGGAAAGATAGATTAGTTACAATCATGGTTACTCCACTTATGAGTTGCTCTGCTCGATTACCAATCTATACTATATTGATTGCTGTCGTTGTGCCGGAACAAAAGTTATGGGGTCTGTTTGGATTTCAAGGCCTAGCTTTGATGGGACTATATCTTTTAGGTTTTTTATCGGCTCTTTTGGCCGGCTGGGTCATGAAGTCTATTTTGAAAACTAATGAAAGAAGTTATTTTGTTATGGAACTCCCTACTTATAAAAAGCCTAGATGGAATCATGTTGCTTTCACTATTTATGAAAAAGTAAAAACCTTTGTTTTTGAAGCTGGTAAAGTGATTGTTGCGATTTCGATAATTCTTTGGGTAATGGCTTCTTATGGGCCAGGGGAAGGGTTTTCTGGTGCAGAGCAAAGAATAAAAACACAGTTTTCTAACTTGACAGGAAATGAAATTCAAAATAAAATTGCTTCAGAAAAATTACAAAACTCGTATGCAGGTATTTTTGGAAAGTTTATTGAGCCAGTAATTAAACCTTTAGGGTATGATTGGAAAATTGGGATTGCACTTATCACCTCTTTTGCCGCAAGGGAGGTATTTGTAGGCACTATTTCTACTATTTATAGTATTGGAGCGGATGATTCCGATGAAAGCACAATAAAATCACGGCTCAAAAATGAAGTTAACGATGAAACGGGTTTACCCGTATTTTCGATAGCTACCTCCTATTCCTTATTGATTTTTTATGTATTTGCGATGATGTGCATGAGCACCATAGCTGTAGTATATAGAGAAACTAAATCTTGGAAATGGCCTTTAATTCAGCTTGCCTATATGAGTGCTCTCGCTTATGTTTCTGCTTTTTTTGTGTATTGGATTTTAAAGTAGATGTTTTAGAACTTTTTGAAAGGCTTTTTTGCAGAATTTATTTTGAATAGTTAAATCTTGCATTGATAAAGTGCCAAAGAAATTACTTTAGCACAGTTGATGGCAATGTCTTTTTGTTCAGAAGATAGTTGATAGAATTTTGCTGTTAAAGATTTTATCAATTCCTCCTTGCTCGTAGATCATATTATAATTTACCCTTTTCTAGAAACCGTTTCTTCTGCATAAAAAGCCTGTTTTTCTTTTACCTCAGCGACAATTTTTTCTACCGTAGGCATCACATCTGGTGAAATACGCAAGAGCAAATTATTCTGCTTTTCATGAATCAAAATGAGCGTTGCGTAGTAGAGCAATTGATATTTATCTCTTAAATCTTGCCCTAATGCTTCGTCTTCAAAAAGTGATTGGACTAGGTGGGTTTGTTCTTGGTATAAAAGATTTTCGATAAACCATGTTAAATCCATCCCCATACTTTCAGTCATTAGATTCTTAACTTTTTCTTCCATATTTTCAAAAACATTATTCCATATTTCAATAATGATTGGTACTAGTTTTGAAGCATCATTTTTATTCGAATTGCTTTGATTATATTTTTGAATAAAATCCAAGGCATTATTTTTATTTCTATTTTTTTGGTAATATATATATGCTAAATTATATAAAGCCAATATTTGCCCTTTTTTTATGGCCCGAAGATAAAATTCTTCTGCGTCTTTTTCTTTCCCTTGTTCGGCATATAAAGTACCTAAATTAGTTAAAGCACCACCACTACCTTTGTCAATTGCCAAAAGATTATATTTTTCGGCCTCGTTTTGCTCACCTAATTTTAGAAACAAAAAACCTTTTAAAAAAAATTTTACTCCATCTTCTTCATTTTCAATTTCGTTTACTTTCTTTATTGCCTGTTCAAATTTGCCTTCGACCTTGAGCTTGTCAATTTCTTCCCATAATTTAATATATTTTTCTGGCAAATACCCTTTATCTGGTTCAGAATCTGACAATTGATAAGTCAAATCCAATAATTCATCTCTTTCAAATACTCCTATATACTTAGACTGACTTAATGCTTTTGTCAAAACTACTGCTTGGTCAAAGCACATATTTTTATCTTTCAAGTTCTGAGAATGAGTTTTGGCCATTTTTTTTATTTCATCAACATCATACCAAGTTTCTAGGAAAATAGTAAGGTAACGGGCTTTGCGTTTTTGGTCTGGGTTGCCTTGCGTAACAATGAGCCACATATTAAAAAATCTTTCTGAGAGCCTGTAAAGGTGGTTTTTGGTATTGGTTTGGAGGGTTTCTATAATGCCAAAACCGTTTAATTGCTTCATAAAAGAAGAAATCAATTTTCCTTCCATACGACAAGCCTCCACCAATTGTTTGGTAGAACAAGCCTCCCAAATAAACGCCATTTCCAATACAATTTTACGCTGTGGTGCCGTCAAATTATTCAGCCTTTCTTGGTAAAGCGGAGAAGCCAAATCCATCGTTTGTTTGATATGGTCAAAACCTGTCAGGGTAGAATTTTTGAGGAATATTTTGATAAAAAACTGCAAAGTACGGGGCAGTCCATCCGTCAAAATACGAAGGGCTTCAATCCTCCCTCGGTTGTGCAGGGCATGGTCTTTGAGTTGGGGCATTGCCAACGCCTCACTCCACTGATTGAGCAATTGATGTATTTCCTCAAAAGTGAGTCCCTCCAAACGGTGCCTTCTAAAAAACTCATAAAAAGGTTTGTCGTATTGCCAAAAATGCTCATCCATGCGGGTGCTTCCGCCGATGATTTGTAAGTCGTTATAATTGAGAAGAGTTTCACGCAATAAATGCCCATCATCGTCAAAATTTTCAACAATTCTGTCAAGATTATCCAAGAGTAAAACCACCTTTTTTTGATGTTCTACAAGGATTTTATGGATTTCTCCGTGCAAATAACGAGCATATTCTTGGTTATCTTTAAAGGTAGAAAACGTCTCTAAATTTACTACGGTATTTGTTTGAAGTTGTATTTCTTTGAGAGCCTCAAACCATAAATCCGAGAGCCGATAAATACCCGCTTGTTCCTCCGCCAAATTGATTGCAATATAATTTTGACTGAGTGTGGGGTCTTCCTCAATCTCAATCTGGATACGTTTCAGCAAAGTGGATTTTCCACTGCCCCGTCGTCCCAAAAGAAGTTCATGTTGAAGCGGGTCTTTCGTTTTTTTACGACGTAAGTCACTAATTATCAGTTCGAATTCCGATACCCGAACCACAAAATTTCTTCTAACAGTAGCATTGTCATTATTGGCATTTTGATAAAGGCTCAATTGGTCCACAAACCAATTGCCAGTTTTTTCTATGTTATTTTCCATCGTAAAAAGGATTAGTACGTTTCCAAAAGGCTTTTAAAAATGGTGAAACGAAGACATAATTGTCGGATTGTTCAGTAACATAGCCATCTCTTTCTAAACCGTCCATGAGTTC
>JANOMP010000235.1:0-21977 GCA_031420365.1 Cytophagaceae bacterium | reverse complement strand
TCATGCTTATTAAGTGCATGCAAAGCATCGTACTTTTCGGCTGCAATCGAAAGATATTCTTCTTTTGTCATTTTATAGGAAAGTTAGTTTCACAAATTTAACTTATTTTTGTTAAACGACAATTTGGGATGCACCCTTTTTATTTGATAACCAAACTACTTTTACACTTACCCTAAATGCCAAAAATAATTTGCTTGTTTATAATGGTCTTCTAAAAAAAGATTACCTTTATACTCGTTTCTAATACTTAGACTCCATTAGGGGATAATTAAAATAATAAATAAATATTCGACTACTCCTTATAGTTTTTTCTTTTGTTTTTCCCAGTCTAACTTTTGGGCAAATTATTAGTGGCAACTTATTAGATTCACTAACAAAAGATCCTTTGTCTTATGCTAGCCTAAAATTAGAATCTAAAACAAAAGAAGTGCCCCTTATTGCTCAAATGGCCAATGATAAAGGAAAATTTCAATTTACAGGAATAAAGAAAGGGAAATACATAATAATAATTGAGTATATAGGCTACAAATCAAAAAAAATTGAAGTAGATTATAATCAAATTTTAGAAGGTTTAGACCTAGGAGCAATTGCTTTATCGCCTTTAGGTCAATTGTTAGAGTCATTAGTAATAAATGGGCTTAAACCAATTGTAGTTAGCACATTAGAAAAACAAATTTATAAAGCAGAACAATTTGAAGTGGCAAGGGGCGGAACCGCAGTTGATGTTTTAAAAAATATACCTTCGGTAATGGTAAATGCAGAAGGTGAGATACTAGTAAGAGGTTCAAAGGGTTTTTTAGTATTGATTAATGGCAAGCCTAGCCAAATAGACCCAGCCACTTTGTTAGCTCAAATACCCGCCAATACCATTGAGAAAGTAGAAATGATTACAGCTCCCTCCGCCAAATATGATGCAGATGGAAAAGCTGGGATAATAAACATTATCACAAAATCAGGTACTAATAATGGCTTAAATGCAGTGTTTAATCTACAATATGGACTACCAAGAATAAAAGCCTATTTTAATGAATCTGAACCTCAAAGATATGGTATAGACGGGACTATTACTTTCAAAAAAAATAAATGGGAAACGGCTTTGTCGCTGAATTATCTAAAAAACGATATTTCGGGTAGAAGGGTGGGTGATGTTACCACTACCATTGGTGCTATTTTAACGAGCTTTCCAAGCGATGGCGAGCGGAGTTTTAAAAGAGAGAATTATGGGCTGAGAGCCACTGCTACTTATAAGTTTTCTGATAATGACGAGCTCACAGGAGGAATTTACTTAGGAGAAAAAAGTCAATACCGCACCGCCAATATATTTTATAATAATTCTAAAACCAATCTGTTAACTAAAGAGGTGTTTAATAAAAATAAATATTACAACGCAAATTTGGTTTTAAAGTCTGGTACATTTAGAGTATATAATTTAGACTATTTACACATTTTAAATAAAAAATCTTCGATTAGTTTATCTGGGCTTTATGAATATGCACTTTTAGATGGATATACAAAAAATAGAAATCTAAAATTACTGAATTATAACGATACTCTTCAATACACTATGAATACGGGATCTAATCCGCTTTATGCGCTTCGTCTTAAAGCAGACTATGAACGTAGCTTTGGGATAGGCAAACTGGCGGTTGGATATCAGTTTAGAAACCAAAATCAAAATGGCGATTTTGATTATCGAGAAAAAACAGGAAATTTTAAGCCTTTAGTTTTAAATCCAGCATTTTCTTCACAAATAGCTGTAAACAATTTGATTCACGGAGTTTACACACAATACAGTGGAGAATATAAAAAACTTGAATTTGCTACAGGAATACGGTATGAAAATGCATATAGAGTATTTACCACAAGCAAAAACAAACAGGAGGCCCTACTTAAGTTATCAAACTTATTCCCTTCCGCCAATTTTTTATACAACTTAAAAAGTGATTTTAGAATAAAAATGGCCTATAGCCGAAGGGTACAACGCTCCACCAACAACGAGCTAAACCCTTATCCAGAACGTGAACATAGCGAAACCTTAGAGCAAGGCGACCCAAACATCAGACCGGAGTTTATTGGTGTATATGAGGCAGGCATTACTAAAGACTTTAAAAAAGCCTCTTTCTTTTGGAATGTATATTCACAGCAGATTACAGATATTGTTAATCGTGTAAACAGTGTGTATAACGATAGTATTTTAAACAGAGTTTATACCAATGCGGGTAAAGCACAACTTTACGGAACAGAAGCAAATATTAGCTATTCTCCAACTAAGAAACTAAAAGTATATTTAGGTGGAAACCTTTATAATCTAGCTATTAAAGGAACTTTGTTTGATAAATCGGTGGCTGTGAATTCACAAGGTTGGGTATATTCTGTTAATTCTAATATCAATTATCAATTTACAAGTACACTAAGTTCTCAATTTAACCTTTCTTACTTATCTGCCAGAAACACCGCACAAGGTGAAGACTCTAGGTTTTATCAACCCAATTTTTCATTGAAGAAAATCCTAAATAAGTTTACCATTTCATTACTTTGGCAAAATGCTTCTTTTGGCAAAATGAAGGTAAATCAGCAAAGAATTACCACTTTTGGAGCTAATTTTTATACCACCACTAATTACATTCAAGAAACTAATATTTGTATGTTGAATGTTTCTTATAACTTTAAGCAATCTGAAAAGAAAGAAAAACTACCAAACAGTGAATTTGGAGAGAGAGAATTTTGAAAAGGTTAAAAAAAAGAGCCCTAAAGACTCTTTTTTTGCAAATATAATATCAAAAAAATATTAAAATCAAAACGGCTTCCAAGGTTTGCCGCCTACTAAAATCTCTTGGGCTTTTGAGTCAAAAGTTACTTTTAGGCCTGTTCTATATGCTGCGTTTGACATCATGGTTGCTATTGAATGCTGATAACCAGCCTCTATGGGAGCGTTAGGAGTTTTGCGACTACGCACACATTCCATCCAATTTCTAATATGACCAAACGTTAATGGATCACCCCCTGTGTTTGCATCAGTTGAAACCTTCAATCCCTCTAATTTCATAGGTGCCAACAAATTGGCTTTCATTCCCATAGCTTTTGCTTCTCTCTCACGTAATCCACCAGTATCTGAAATCTCGTTGGTATCCAAGTTTATCATTCCGCCATTTGAATAGTACAATTCTTTGGTATCCCCAGCGGCGTTTGAAAACCTGCTTGTAAACTGTACTTGAAATCCATTTTGTGGCTTATCATCGGGACCATAATCAAACACAACTGTAAGTGTATCGGCATTAGTTCGGCCATCTTGCCATTGGTAAACACCCCCATTGGCTACCACGCTTCTAGGGTGCTCTAAACCGCTAAACCAATGAACGGTATCTATCTGGTGACTCATCCATTGCCCTGGAATTCCTGAAGAATACGGCCAGAACAATCTATATTCCAAATATTTACGAGCGTCAAATGGGACAACAGGTCTATTCATCAAATATCGTTTCCAATCTACATCCGATTCTTTTAAGCTAGCAACTAAATCCGGGCGTCTCCAACGACCAGGTTGATTGACATTCCACATCAATTCTACCATTTTAATGTCGCCAAACTTACCAGACTTTATAAAATCGGCGGCGGCATGATAGTTAGCACCAGAGCGTCTTTGAGATCCAATCTGAACAATCTTTCCAGAATCTTTTACTGCTTTCAAAACTGCTCTATTATCAGCCATTGTTTCTGCTAAAGGCTTCTCGGCATATACATCGCACCCAGCTTTTACTGCTTCTATTGTGTGCAAAGCATGCTGAAAATCGGCTGTTGACATCATTACTGCATCTACAGATTTGGAAGCATACAATTCTTCGTTGTTTTTATACACTTTTACATCTGCCCCTAATTGCTTATCTAAAAATGCTTTACCTTCTTCACGTCGGCGATTCCAGATGTCTGAAAGGCCGACCATTTCGAAGTTCATTTCTTTTTGTAAGGCTGCAAAAGGGCCTACATGGGAGGCACGATGACGGTCTGAAAAACCGACACAAGCTACTCGCACACGGTCATTTGCCCCTAAAATTTTTCCATAACTTTTAACAGAAAATCCAGAAGCGATTCCTGCCATTATAGATTTTTTCACAAATTGTCTTCTTGTTGTCATTTTAATAATTTAGTTGAAATTTTATTTAAGTCTTTAAATTCTAAACCCGCAGTTTTTATTAATGTAATACTTTTTGAACCTAAAACTGCTTGCACTGTTTTTTGCGCATAAAGCGAGGTAGCAGAGAAAAGGGTTAAAAAGAATAATTTTTTCATTTATTAGATAACTTTTTCAATTTTAAAATCAATTTACAATTCTCTTATTTTAAAATTCTTATACGATACATTGTCACCGTGATCTTGTATCAAAATATGACCTTTATCTGATGCTCCAAACCCTTTGTATTTTGCATATTTACTTCTAGCAACTAATGCATTATAGATATTACTTTTGCGTTCATATTCTAAAACTTTGAATCCATTTAGCCAGTGCTGTACCACATTATTTGGTAATACTATCACTCTTGCCTGATTCCATTCACCAATTTTTCTTTGAAAACGCTTATCTAATTTTGTGGCTGGAATTAAATCATATAGACTGGACATGGTTCTGTTTCCTACCACTCCCATTTTAGCATCAGGATGTTTTTCATCGTCTAAAACTTGATATTCAAGTCCAACTCCTGACTTTCCACCTGAATCGTATTGCTCGTCTACAAAATATTTTACTCCTGAATTAGCCCCTTCAGAAAGCTTAAAATCAAAAGCCAATTCAAACGCCCCATACTTTTCGGCTAAAACTATATCATTTCCAGTTTCTGAACCATCTGAAGCCCACACAGAAACAATGCCATTTTCGGCTTTCCATCTACTATTTGGTTTATCTGTGCCATGAACTTTTCTCCAACCATCAAAATTTTGACCATTAAAAAGAAGTTTATATCCTTGCGCTTTTTCTTGTGCTGAAATTGTATTTAAAGTCAAGTTAATAACCGGGCAATTATCAAAAGGGCTAGTCTTAAGGTTCTCTGTTTGAATTTTTATGTTTTTCCATCTAATTTGAGTACCTGCTTTTTGATCTTTTCCAATACTATGAACCTGAAGAGCAATAAAACCTTTGGCTGTCATATCATCAATCAAATGAGCGGTTGGAATACCATTTATCCAGGTACGAATCGTGCTTCCGATTGCTTCAATTCTGTATTTATTCCAAGCATCTTTTTTAAAAGCTTTTCTCCCTATTTGATTTATGTTTAGGGTATAAAGCCAATCTCTACGACCCTCATCATAAATTCCACCAGACCAAGCTCTATCTGCTGGATCTACTTCCATCTGGTACCCATGCACACGACCATCCTTGTAATCTGACTTGGATAAACTACGAAATTGAACACCAGAATTCATCGAATTATCAACTTTCAAATCAAGCTCCAATATAAAATCTCCGTATTCTTTTTCTGTGCACAAAAATGAATTTGGGGTGTCGGCCACAGTAGTTCCTACAATCTCATCTTTTTCTATACTGTATTTAGCTTTTCCGTTTAATTGTTTCCAACCATTCAAAGTTTTTCCATCAAACAAATTTGTCCATTTTTGGTTTTGAGAAAAACAAATTTGAACACACAAAGTGAAAATAATTAAAAAGAGATACTTTTTCATAAATTTTAATAGATTAAATAAAATAAAAATTAAATAAAATTTTTTTAGAAAAATAATAGGTTTTTGTCAATAAATATTGAAAATTTAATAATTAACAAACAAAGGTTTTAATTTGTCAAAATGACACTAATTACATGATTTGGCTTTTTTAAATACTAAATCCCATTAAAATTTAGAGCCTAGCTGCTGAAATATTTCTGTAAAGAATCGACATTTCATTTCCAGGATGTAATTGTAAACCTATTGATCCGCTCTCTGGAATACTTTCTGTGGAATAATCCATTACTTCCACTCCATTGATCCAAACCTGATAATTTTTTCCAACTACTTTTACTTTCATGGTATTCCAATCTTCCAGTTTTAAAATATCTTTTACTTTTATTGCTTCTTTAGGATATTTTTTGCCAATTACGTATGGAGAACCCGTCATGTCTCGTTTCAATGACCCCGAGATCCCGATTTGAATTTGATTGAGTTCAGATTTTAAAAATATGCCCGAATCCACAGTTCCTTCACCCATTTTAAAATCAGCTTGAATTATAAAATCATTATAGTTGGCTTCTGTCCAAAGTATTGAGCCTTTTTTACTTGGTTCATTCTGTATTTTTAAAACGCCTTTGGGCAGAACTGTATAGCATCCTTTGTCATCTGGAAGTACCCAACCCTTTAGATTTTTTCCATTGAATATTTTTTTCATTTTGGCCATTTGTGCCATCCCACTTACAGAAATTAACACAAATAATAATATTTTTAATTTCATTTTTTTAAAAATTTAATAGTAAACGGAATTTAAAAATTTAACACAATTGGCATTACCACTGTAATAATAGACTTTGTTCGCACATCTATTATAATGAGGTTTAAAAAGAATTTGAATTTTTAGAACAATACTTTCATCTAGTAAAACATCACACGTTAAAATGAATTAAGCCCTCCGATAATTGAATTACGCTTCTTTTATTCATTTTAAGGTTGATATTCTTATTTTTTTAGCCAAAAAGGATAAAAAACACCGAATTGCTTCGGCGTTTTTAGATTTAAGGTTGAATAGTATTAATAACCAGCATTCTGCGGAAAGGCACTTGCACCGCCTTCTGCTCTATCTATTTGCGTTTGCGGAATAGGTCTTAAAACGTGGAAATCTTTTATATTAGCAGCTTGAGGATTAAATTTTTTAACTCTCTCTATCAAATTACCCCAACGTTTCAAATCTAACCAGCGAAATTGCTCACCAATTAGCTCACGCTCACGCTCTTCATACATGAAATCCATGGTAGCTTGAGCTTCTGTAATTTGCATTTGTTCAGTTTTACCTGGCCAAGCTGCTCTAGTTCTCACTACATTAATATTTTTTGCTGCATCTGCTCTGTTACCAGTTTGTATTTGGGCTTCGGCAAGCATAAGATACGTATCTGCCAAACGCATCATGAAGTAGTCTCTTCCGCCTTCAAACTGTGTTCTATCTATTCTAGCAGGATCCATTTGTTTTCTTAAACCCAAGAAAAGACGCTCGTCGTATCTACTTGGTACTAATACTTGGTATTTCCGTTTTGCTCTTTCGGCAACAGTCATTTCAAAACCGGGCAAAAATATTGCTGTGTCCCCCAAAGCGTAGGTTACTCTTGGTTTTGAAGTATCAAAAAATGTATTGTATGACCCCGGATTATTGGAAATATAGGTATCATTAAAGGTTTTTTTGTATCTACTGTCATTTTCTCTGTCTTTAAAAACAACATCGTAGGTGTAAACAGTAGGGCGGAATCTTTTAAACGGTCGTCCGTTTTGTGTATCTCTTAACATACCAGATTGTGTATCGTATTCCATTAAGAAAAACACGTGAGCATTATTACCACCTCCATTTGTCAAAGGGTCTCTTGTATATTGCACAGACATAATAATTTCGTTATTTATCTCATTTCCTAAAAGATGCACAGATGCAAAATCAGGCAATAATCTTAACCCGTAATTACTTATTACACTTTGAAATAGAGGAATGGCTTTAGCAAAGTCATCAGACGCTTTTGCTTCTGAGGTAGCTTTGGTTAGATACACTTTACCTAAAAGATTTTCAGCAGCTGCCTTTGTAGCCCTACCATATTGGGTAGATTTTGATTTTGCCTCTAAATCTGGGATGGCTTCTGTTAGGTCTTTTATTATTTGTGTATATTGAGCTGCAATCGTTGCTCTTTTTACATCTTTAGTTGGGGCTAAAGTTTCGGAAAGACGTAAATCCACGCCTCCGAACAATTGAGTCAACAAAAAATAATGATGAGCCCTAATAAATTTAGCTTCTGCTATTCTCTGTTTTTTAGTAAGTTCTGCTACCCCTGTAATATCTTTGGAGCGATCTAAAATAGAATTACATGTATTTATGCCTCTATAAAATTCATCCCAAACTTGTTGGACATTTCCATTTCTTGTATCAAAATCGTTGGTATATTGATTCATAAATTTCCAACTTCCATCTGCACCATTCGTATAGGTATCTGTACCAAAAATGGTGAAATTATTACCTGCTTCGGTACCATACCAGGTCCGCAAAGTATTATAAGCAGCGGACACTGCGTCGTCTAAACCTTTTGCGGAATTAATGTATGCATTTGGAACATTAGAGATAACTCTTTCTTCAAGCACATCACTACACCCTTGAGAGCCGAGTAGGGCTAATCCTAAGAATCCAATCTTAGAAAATTTTGCTAGTATATATATTTTTAATTTCATTTTATTGTAAAAATTAGAATTTAACATTTAATCCTATTGTAACTATTCGAGTTGCAGGAGAAACATTCGAATTTACATCTCCTCCTCCTACTCCCTGTTCTCCATCTACATACGTTTCAGGATCTATCCCTTTGTATTTGGTGCGATATTCTGCAAATATAAAAGGTTGTTGGATACTCGTAAATACCCTAATACTTTCCATTTTCATTTTAGAAGCAATTGAAGATGGAACATTATAGCCTAAATTAATATTTCTAACTTTCAAGAAAGACCCATCGAAATATAATAAAGATGAATTATATTTTGGAAACTCTTGGGTAACTACAGGCTGAGGGAACTCATTAGTAGGATTAGTAGGTGTCCAGTAATTTATATCTAAGTTATTGTATCTTCCTGCCAATTGATTAAGGTCATTATGGAATCTACTTCTAATAAATTGTCCTGCGCGAGCATATAAAAAGAAGGAGAAATCTAAGCCTTTATAGGTAAACCTGTTGGTCATTCCGACTACAAAATTAGGAACAGCAGATCCTAAAATTTGTCGGTCATCGGCATTAATTTTTCCATCTGCTCCATCCACCAATTTACCAGAAGCGTCTCTTCCTTTGATATCTTCGATTCTGATTTGACCAACTTTATCTCCGTATTTTGCGGCCTCATCTGCTTGCTCTTTTTGCCAGATTCCTATTTTCTTCAAATCAAAATAAACAGTTAATGGCTGCCCGATAAAACGACCAGCGGCAATATCATCCACTTTACCATTTGCTAACTCAATAATGGCCTCTCTATTTTTATTAAATATAAAATCAGTAGTCCAAACAAAACCTCCACGATCTACGTTTGTTGTACCCAAAGTAAGTTCAATTCCTCTGTTACGCGTATGACCAATATTGGTGGTAAATCCTCCAAAACCTGTAGAAGTAGGTAAAGGTTGTGGAGCCAATAAATCAGTAGTATTGGTTTCATACACTTCTAAAGTTCCAGATATTTTATTTCCAAATAAACTAAAATCCAAACCTGCATTTGCAGTAGCGGAGTTTTCCCATTTTAAGTCGGGATTTCCAATTGTATTGGGTCTATATCCATAAGCTGGGGTATTGTCCCAAGCGTAGGAAGTACGCCCCAATAATGCCTGAGTTTGATAGGGGTTTATACCTGTGTTTCCTATCGCTCCATAACTTAAACGAAGTTTCATTTGGTCAATGAATTTTACATCTTTCAAGAAATTCTCATTGGTTATATTCCATCCAAATGCCACAGAGGGGAAGTAACCCCATTTTGTATTGGCTCCAAATCTAGACGATCCATCGGCTCTTAATGTGGCAGTTAATAAATATTTTTCTTTGTAGTCGTAATTAACTCTTCCCATATACGACAACAATCCCCATTCAACTAAATTTGTATTGGCTCCTGTAATTTGACTAGCATCTCCTAATCTATAATATTGTTGGGTTTCGGCCGGTACTCCATTTACTGAGATAGAAGTTGATTCGAACCTGTCTTTTTGAAATGATTGAAGACCAGTAACATTTAAATTATGAACGGAGTTAAATGTTTTGTTATAGGTTAAAATATTTTCTAGCGTATAGTTTAATCTAATTTCTTCTCCAGTGCTTCCTGTTGCATTTCCTCCTCTATTGGCGTTTGTAAATGCACCAGTAAACCTACCATTCCTAGCAAAAGTAAAGTCAGGACCAAAGTTTACTCTGTATTTAAGCCCTTTAGCAATATCCAATTCTCCATATATACTATTAAAAGTTCTGTATCTTTTAGTTTCATCTACCTGAGCTCCATCTACAATTTCAGAAAGTGGGTTAGTCCTTAGGCCATCATTAGAAGGCAAAAAACTTAATGTACCATCGTCATTAAATGGTTTTCCTAATGGGTTTTCCTGAAATGCCCCTCCCATTGGATTGTAAAATTCTCCATTACGCTTACTTCCTACAAACAAGGAAGAAATACCAACCTTTATTTTTTTATTTATTTTATGATCTAGGTTAATTCTAAAGGTATATCTCGTAAAATCTTGCTTTTTAATTACTCCTATATCTTGAAAAAGATTACCAGAAACATTAAAGTTGGTTTTAGCATCGCCGCCCGAAAAACCTAATTGATGGCTTTGAATGGCTCCACTTCTCAGCATGGCATCTACATAGTCTGTGGAAGTTCCAGCTTTTATGTTTGTCACTTCTCTTGGTTCAAAAATTCTTGCATCATCTGCTTCTGTAACAGTTCCTAAAGGATATTGTCCAACCGCTCTTCTTGATTCTCTTTTATATTCAGCAAATTTTGCTCCATCCATAACCCCTGTTTTTCCAAGTTCAGCATTGGTTCCCACATAAGAATCCCAAGAAATTTGTGTTTTACCGGCTTTCCCTCTTTTTGTGGTAATTATAACTACTCCGTTTGATCCTCTTGAGCCATAAATAGCAGTTGCTGACGCATCCTTTAGAACCTCCATTGAAGTAATATCATTGGGGTTAATGTCATCTATACCACTGGAAAGTGGTATTCCGTCTACCACAAACAAGGGGTCATTTGAGGCATTGAAAGACCTACGTCCTCTAATTCTAATTTGCGGACCAGCACCTGGCTTAGACCCAGCTTGAGTAACATCTACACCAGCAGCCCGACCTTGCAAAGCTTGACGAGCATTGGTTATAGGTAATTCTGAAATTTCCTTTCCACTTACTGAAGATATTGCTCCAGTCATTTGGCTTTTCTTTTGAGTTCCATAACCAACTACTACCACTTCAGATAAATTTGCTACATCTTCTGCTAAAGTAATATTTACTTGATTTTGATTTCCAATGACTACTTCTTTATTAAGATATCCTATGTAGGAATACACTAAAGTCGAGTTTGCCGATACTACATTTACAGTATAATTTCCGTTTCCATCTGTTACTGAACCTTGGGTGGTTCCTTTAATAGTTACACTTACACCTGGCAACCCAATTCCGCCACCGTCACTCACTTTCCCCGTAACAGCTCGCTGGCCGAAAGCTAGGCTTCCCACGAGACAAAAAAACAATCCCATGAATACAAATAGATTTTTTTTCATTTTAAAAAAAAATTGGTTAAACATTATAATAAAAGAACAGTTTTTGAAATTCATACCCTTTGTTAAACCCAATTTTATATTTCTTTGTTTAAAAAAAAGCTTAAGAACTTAAATTTAAAAATCAAAAATTGGCTCCCTTTAAATAATTACATTTTTTATTATTTAAATTAAATGCAAGTTAGTTTATGAGAAATCAATAAAGCAAATAATTCATCATATTAATTTATGCAATCGTTGCCAAAAAACAATTTTAACCCAAATTACGCAATAGAATTTTAAAAATTATTGCAATAAATAAGCCTTTAAATAAAAGAAACTAGTAAAAAAACATTTTTAAATACTTTTCTGAGAAGTTGCACCAATTTTGAGAAAACAGAAACAAAAAAAGCATTTAACTCATTGCTGCATAAGTTAATAATAATTTTATACTACATTACAATACATTAAAAATTAGCTTAGTTTCACATTGCTAGTTCCATAGGACTTTCTTTGAGATCGACTAAGCATAGCATTTGCTTTATCGTTATTTTTAAACTTCTCTGTTTTGGGATCCCAATCCAGCTTACCATGTACTTTCATAGCAATATGGCTTATCAAACAAACTGAGCAAGCTCTGTGAGCCACTTCTACTGGTGATAAAACAGGGGTTTTGCTTGCAATTCCTTCCAACCAATTCAGATGGTGCTCTTTACTGACTTGTAATTTTATCTCTGTCTCTTTAATAACAGAACTTAAAATTTTGGGGTCGCTGGCATCTAATGCTTTGGCACTTTTTGCAGCAGAAACTGGATCGCTCGAAGATGCTACATAGCTTCCTCTCGAAACAAAGATCCATCCTTCGGTGCCTTCATAACGTATGCCATTTGGATAGCCTCCGCTGGTATACATCGTAATGCCGTTAGCATATTCTGCTTTAACCATGAAATCTCCGTGTACATTCCAAAGCCCCGATTTTGGAAATTCTGCTACTGATTCTACCGAAATTGGACCCGTTAACTCGGTGTCCATTCCCCATGCGGCAGAGTCAAAATGATGTTGTCCCCAACCCGTTATCATTCCAGCTCCATATTGTTCTAATCGCAACCAGCCTGGTCTATCATAACCTTTTTGAGGGTGCACCCCTATTTCTGTATATGGCACCTTAGGTGTTGAACCTAACCACATATCATAATTTAGTCCTTTAGGAATTGGCATTTCGGGTGCAGCTGGGCCTGAAGGGTCTCCAGGTAATCCAATTTTTACGGTGTGTAGCTTTCCAATTCTTCCATTTCTAACTAGTTCAGCGGCAATTCTAAATTGAGGAGAAGACCGCTGTTGGGTACCAACTTGAAAAACAATGCCTTTTTTTGTAACAACATCACTTAAAAGACGTCCCTCAGCAATAGTCAATGCAGTAGGTTTTTGTAAGTACACATGTTTACCAGCAATGGCAGCCTCCAAAGCTGGCTGAGAATGCCAATGATCTGGAGTACTTATTACCACAGCATCAATATCTTTGTTTAGTAACATCTCTTTGTAGTCGTCATACATACGAGTGTCCATGTAATTGGCATTACCCATTTTCTTGGCATAATATCCATCAATTAATTTTTTGCCATCCGCAAGTCTATTTTTATCAACTTCACAAACAGCCATTATTCTGGCCATTTCGTGTTGTAAAGTTCCTGGCAAATCGTGGTCACGGGCTATTCTTCCTGCACCAATTTGGCCTATATTTATTTTATTGCTAGGTGCGTTTTTCCCAAAAACTGTAGAAGGCACAATGGTTGGAAAGCCAAAAACCGTTGCAGCAGATCCTAAAATTGTTTTGTTTACAAAATCTCTCCTTTTCATATTTTATTCCGTTTTATATTTTTCAAATTGTTCTACAATTTTGGCTGTTTTTGCATCTCCCGAATGCACCAATACTCGATATCTCAAATTTATTTTCTCCCCTTTTTTTAAATTAGTTCCTTCTTTTTCGTTCTCTGGCCAAAACATCTGTGTGGGAGAAAAAAACCCATAGTCGCGAGTAAACCACTTAGATGGAAACCATTTATTGGAAGGATGCTGCATTATTGCCATTCCTTCTACCGCTTTTCCTCTATTTCCAAAACAATCTATCCACGCTGAGCCTTTCCCGAAAGTACCCTTCTCTCCTAATTCCCCTTCCGCATTTATCATGGTTCCACCATTTATAACTGCTAAATCAGGATCAAGCCTACCGCTAAATAAAGAATGATTTGTTTTTTCAATATTTACATCCAAAAGCATTTCCATTTCTACATTAAAATCTATCTGATAAATACCAGCAGCGGGGGCTGAAATTATAATTTTTCTTAGGTCTTTTATCGGGGAAATAGCACCTGGTCTTCTCCAGATGCATTCATTTTCTATTTCCACTATTTCTCCATCATTTTTAAGAATATCGGCACGTAGTGAAATTATTTGTCCTCTTTCTAAGTTTTCCTGCCAATAGTTTCCTCCGTTTACTTTATCACACCCAAAAAACAAAGAACTATGATGTGGATAATTTGCATTTCGCATCGACGTAACGCTGGCATTTGATGGGCCATTAACCGGAAAAAAGAATGGATACTTTTCTTCTTCTGAAAATATGTAACTCGTAAAAAGATTCTTGTTAATAAAAATATCAATTTTCGAACCATTTTTTAATGCAGAAATATTGCTTTGGGCTTGTACTATTTTGCTAAAAAAGATAAAGACACTTAGAATTAATATTCTTATCATTTAAATATACTAGTTTAAATTGTTTTTGCACTTTTTTGAGCTTTTAAAGCTAATTCCATTGCCAATAAACAATGTGCTTGAGTCATGGCAGTTTCGGTACGATTTAGCACATCGTCAACCAATTGTTGACCAAATGGCAAAGGTTCCTTCGCACAATCCATATAAATGGCTTCCTTATTATTCACCAAATACAAATGATTGCCATTATCGCTTTTTGTAATATCAATATTTTTTCTAATTTCAATATATCCTTCTGTTCCTAATATGGTAAGTCTGCCATCTCCCCAAGACTTAAGTCCGTTGGGAGTAAACCAATCTACTCTTATATAACCCATGCCTCCATTTCCTTTAAGCATTACATCTCCAAAGTCTTCAAAAAGAGGGTATTGGCCATGATTTACATTACCTGCCTGCGAAGATACAACATGAGCTTGGGTAGAATTAGTGAAAAACAAAAATTGATCAAATTGATGAGAAGCAATATCAGTTAAAATCCCTCCATATCTCTTTTTGTCAAAAAACCATTCAGGTCTAGTCTTCAAACTCGTGCGATGAGGACCTAGCCCAATAGTCTGAATCACTTTTCCAATAGCCCCTGCTTTTATCAATTCACCTGCTTTTACTGTTGCTCGGTTTTCAAAACGTTCGCTAAAAGCAATCGAAAATATTCTTCCTGTTTGTTTCTGGACTTTCCTTACCTCTTCCAGCTGCTTTAAGGTTGTAATTGCGGGCTTATCGGCTAAATAATCCTTCCCACTTAGCATGGCTTTTATGCCTATTTCAGCACGAACATCCGGTATTGCGGCACTAAGTATGAGTTTAAGTTCTGAATTCTGATAAATTTCTTCTTCGGAAGTAACACGTTTGGATTTAGGAAAACGAGTTAAAAAATCTTTGGCTAAATCGTCTTCTTTTGCATAAAAAGAATGCAGCTCTCCTCCTCCCTGAATTACCGAATTAGACATAGAATATATATGCCCGTGGTTTATTCCAATCACTCCAAATTTAAGCCTTGGCGATAAAAAGGTTAATGCCGGTTTTGATTTACTTAAAACCACTTTTGAAACTTTAATTTCTTCCTCCAAGAATGGCAAAAATGCTAAACCAGAGGCCCTAATGGCTGTTTCCTTCATAAATTTTCTTCTATCCAAATAATCTGACATGTTATTAAATTTTAAGTTAAAATTAGAAAAAAATACTATTTTTTAAAAGAATTTTTACAAATATATAAGAAAAAAAAATGGCCTCCTTATTTAAAAATTCCTTTTTATAATGATTTTTTGACCTATTTGTGGAAAGTATTGTAAAAATTTTCTTTTTCAACTTGAAAAAATAATGATTATTTAACAAATGTTTAGTATTTTTGAGAATTAAAACATCATAAAATGAAGCCTCAGCTTCTAAAAATTTCGAATCCTTCTGAAAATTCATTCAATCTTTTGAAATGGGATGATACTTGTTTTTCTACCCCATGGCATTATCATCCAGAAATAGAAATTGTTTTTATGATGGAAAGTACAGGAAAAAAATATGTGGGCAGCAGCATAACTGACTTTAAGCCTGGGGATTTATGTATGATTGGAAGTTACTTGCCGCATTATTATAAAAATGATGAGGAATATTTACAAGAAAACAGCAAATTAAGGGCCAAATCGACAATAATTCATTTCAATGAAGATTTTTTGGGAGAACACTTTTGGGAGACCACAGAAAGCACGGCTATCAAATCGCTTTTAGAAAGGTCCAAAAGAGGAATTCAGTTTAGTGGAGAAACTTCTAAAAAATTACAGAGTAAAAAAGAGGCCATATTTAATGTAAAAGGGATGAAGCGTCTATTGCTTTTTTTAGAAATATTAGATGAATTAGCCAACAGCAAAGATTTTGAATATTTATCAGCTGATCCTATTCATATACGAAATGAAGTAGATTCTGATAGAATTAAGAAAGTTTTGGAACATGTTAGTGAAAATTTTAAAAGTCAAATTATGTTATATGATGTAGCTCAATTGGCCAATATGAGCGAATCTGCTTTCAGTAGATATTTTAAAAAACGAACAAGAAAGACATTCTCTAGATTTTTAACAGAAATTAGGCTCGATTATGCATGCAAAATGTTACAAAACGACAAAATGAGCATAGCTCAAATTGCATTTGACAGTGGCTTTTATAATTTATCTAATTTTAATAGGCAGTTTAAAGTTATTAAAAAAATTACCCCTCTGGCTTATCGAATGAATTACCTTGATTAACTTGTCTTTCGATTGGAATTACTTAAATCAAGTAATAGTAACATTTTTATTCTAGAATAAAAATGTTAAAAAACATTTTAAAAATGCAATATTCATACATAAACCCATTATTACAAAAATAAAAAAATAGACTTATTTAGCACTCAAAACCTAAAAATAATTCAACCTTCTAATCAAATGAAATATTACGCATTCTTATTAGGTCTTTTAATTTGCTCTAAAATTGGCAAAGCACAAAACTTGCAATCTTATGATATTTGTGTTTATGGTGCCACCTCGGCAGGCGTAATAGCGGCATATACTGCGAAAAAACAAGGCAAATCAGTTATTTTAATAGAATCTTCCAAACACATTGGCGGACTTTCTTCAGGCGGACTTGGACAAACAGACATTGGCAATAAATATGCAATTACAGGGCTTTCAAGAGATTTTTACCGAAAAGTTGGACAACATTATGGAAAATTTGAAAAATGGACTTTTGAGCCCTCTGTTACACTTCAAATATTTAAAAACTATATAAAAGAAGCGAAAATAGAAGTTTTACTTCAAAAGCAATTGATGAAGGTTATAAAAACTAATACGACGATTCAAATAATTGAACTAAAGGATGAATTTAATAAAAAGCTTACCATAAAAGCTAAATTTTTTATCGACTGTACCTATGAGGGCGACCTTATGGCAAAGACCGGGGTATCATACACAGTTGGTAGAGAAGCAAACTCAAAATATAATGAGACATGGAATGGCTCTCAACTATTAGACAAACACCAGTTTCCAGATGGAATTGACCCATTTGTATCAAAGGGAGACTCTACCAGTGGTTTACTTTGGGGCATAAGTATGGAAAAACTAGAGAAAAATGGCTCGGGAGATAAAAAAGTGCAGGCTTACAATTTCCGAGTTTGTCTTACAGATAGCATAGAAAACCAAATTGCTATAACTAAACCAGAAGATTATAATCCAGAAAAATATGAATTATTGTTGCGATATATTGAAAAAAAACAACCACACGAACTCAACTGGGCTTTAATGCATATTCAACCTATGCCTCATAGAAAGTTAGATATCAACAATTCTGGGCCATTTTCTACTAATCTTATCGGCGGAAATTATGAATATCCTGATGCAGATTATGAAACTCGATTTAAAATTCAAAAAGCTCATGAAAATCATATAAAAGGATTTTTTTATTTTTTAGGAAATGACACGAGAGTACCCGTTCACTTAAGAACCGAAATGAAAAAATGGGGTTATCCTAAAGACGAGTTTGTTGAAAATAATAATTTTTCTCCTCAGATGTATGTACGGGAGGCACGGCGGATGATAAGTGATATTGTGATGACAGAAAAACACTGTATCGCTCAGGAAACGGTGAATGATGGCATAGGACTGGCGGCCTATACAATGGATTCACATAATACCCAACGAATACTTGTTAAAGATGCCAATGGAAAATATCAAGTAAAAAACGAAGGAGATGTACAAATGGGTTTAGGTGGTTTAAACCCTTACCCAATTTCTTTTAAAGCCATTATTCCTAAAAAATCAGAATGCACTAATTTGCTTGTTCCCGTTTGTCTTTCTGCATCTCATATTGCTTTTGGTTCAATTAGAATGGAGCCTGTATTTATGGTTTTGGCACAATCTGCAGCTATGGCTTCATGTTTAGCCTTGGAAAGCAAGAAAACCCTACAAGAGATTGATATAAACACTTTACAAAATAATCTAAAAAACAATCCTTTAGCTAACGGAACTTTGCCTGAAATACTAATAGACAATTCAGATTCTTTGAATTTTAACACCATTGGAAATTGGGCAAAAGTTGGAAAAGGATATGGCAGATATGGAAAGGATTATGTGCAGGCTAATCTCAAAGATGATCAAAACAATCAAGCCAAATTTTCCACTACGTTTAAGAACAAGACTAGCTATAAAGCCTATGTATATATTCCCAAAACAGAAGGACATGTTTCAAAGCTTGATGTAAGCATAAAAATTGAAGACAAAATTTTATCAAAGCAACTCAATATAGAAAGCGAAGAAAGCGATTGGTTTTTAATAGATACATTTTCTGTGCTCCCAAACCAAAAGGCAGAAGTTATTGTATCTTCAACTGAAAGGGGCATTTTGGTGGCAGATGCAGTACTTTGGGTGCCGGGCAAATAATTTCATGGAGTTGCGATATCTAAAAAAGCGAGTAATACCGATTGTTTTTTTCAATATCGAAACTGTTTCTAAGAATAATTTAAGAAAATCACAGATTTAGAAATATCGTTGGAAAGACTATCTAATACTACACATTAGCATAAGAAGAGCTCTTTCTTTAAAAAATAACCGGTGTGGCTTCCTTTAACTAAAGCCACTTTTTCTGGAGTACCTTCAGCCACTATGTTTCCTCCTTTACCACCACCTTCAGGACCCATGTCTATTACATGATCTGACACTTTTATGACATCCATATTATGTTCAATTATTAAAAGACTATTGCCTTTATCAGCTAATTTTTGTAGAACATCCAGTAGTTTTTTTATGTCTAGAAAATGCAAACCAGTGGTGGGCTCATCTAAAATATAAAGAGTTTTACCGGTATCCTTTTTAGAAAGCTCTTCCGAAAGTTTTACGCGTTGGGCTTCTCCACCAGAAAGCGTAGTGGCGTGCTGTCCTAAAGTAATATATCCTAAGCCCACGTCATTAAGAATCTGCACTTTACGATTGATTCTTGGTTGATTTTCAAAAAAAGGTATAGCTTCCTCCACTGTCATGTCTAAAATATCAGAAATAGATTTGCTTTTAAATCGAACTTCTAAAGTTTCTCTATTAAATCTTTTGCCTTTACAGGTTTCACACACCACATGTACGTCTGGGAGGAAATCCATCTCAATTTTTTTCATCCCTGCACCTTCGCACGTTTCGCAGCGACCACCTTTAACGTTAAAAGAAAACCGACCGGGTTTGTAGCCTCTTATTTTAGACTCTGGTATTTCAGCAAATAAGGCTCTTATCTCTGTGAACATACCCGTATATGTAGCTGGATTGCTTCTAGGAGAGCGTCCTATTGGAGATTGATCCACTTCAATAACCTTATCGATATGTTCTAATCCTTCCACTTTTTTATGGGCGAGTGGTTCTTTTTTTGCTCGAAAAAAATAATGATTCAAAACCGGAAACAGAGTTTCATGAATCAATGAAGACTTACCACTTCCACTAACTCCAGTAATGCTAACTATTTTACCCAATGGCAATTTTAGGTTTACATTTTTAAGGTTATGCCCAGTAGCCCCTTTGATATTTAAAAACAAACCATTGCCAGGACGACGTTTTTTGGGCACTTCTATGGAAATTCTATTACTCAAAAAATCAGCTGTAAGCCCTCCTTTTTCAATAAATTCTTTAGGTGTACCATGACTAACTACCTTGCCACCATGTCTTCCAGCACCAGGGCCAATATCCAGAATATAGTCGGACTCCAACATCATATCTTTGTCGTGTTCTACCACTAAAACGGTATTTCCGAGATCTCTTAACTCTTTAAGGGCTTTGATAAGTTTCGCGTTGTCGCGTTGGTGTAAACCAATACTTGGCTCATCCATAATATATAAAACACCTACTAATTGGGTACCAATCTGAGTGGCCAATCGTATTCTTTGGGCTTCGCCTCCAGAAAGGGTTTTCAATGGGCGATTAAGGGTAAGATAGTCAAGCCCAATACCGAACAAAAACCCAATACGCTTATTTATTTCCTTTAAAATTTCAACAGCTATAAGGTTTTGACGATCGTTCAGGTTTTTCTCCAGATTTTTGAACCAATCTGCTAAATCCGCTATGTCCATAACAGCCAATTCAGCGATATTTTTTTCATGAACTTTAAAATGTAAAGATTCTTTTTTTAGCCTTTGTCCATCACATTCTGGACAGGTCTTAATTATCATAAAATCTTTAAGCCAATCTTGAATTTTATCAGAATCGGAGTCTTGTTGGCGTTTCAAGAAGGTCAGAATTCCTTCAAAATTGGTATTCCATTCAGTTCCAGGATATTTTTTGGAAGGAACGGCAAGTGGTTCTTCCGATCCGTTTAAGATAATTTCTAGTGCTTCTGCTGGTATCTTTTCTATGGCAACGCTTAATGAAGATTTGTATTTTTTAAGTATGGTTTCTATTTGCTTAAAAATCCAGAGGT
This sequence comes from Cytophagaceae bacterium, assembly GCA_031420365.1. Classification (GTDB taxonomy): domain Bacteria; phylum Bacteroidota; class Bacteroidia; order Cytophagales; family Spirosomataceae; genus Leadbetterella. The sequence goes on along the minus strand of JANOMP010000235.1, from coordinate 1,366 downwards.
CTCGATATTCACCTAAGGGCGCTATCCCTCCTTTTAGAATACTTATAGATTTATCTGGAATTATCGCTTCCTCAGTAAGTTCTTCTATTTGACCCATACCAGCACAAGAAGGACATGCTCCATAGGGTGAATTAAATGAAAACGAGTTAGGTGAAGGGTCTTCATAACTTATACCAGATTCCGGATCCATTAAGTTTTGAGAAAAATACTGCGCTTTATTTTGTTCATCCATCAATAATATTGAGCCTTTCCCTATTTTAAGAGCGGTACCCACTGATTGACAAATTCGATAACGATCTTCGGCTTTAGGCACTACCCTATCTACTACTATTTCAATATCGTGTATTTTATATCTATCTAATTGCATTTTGGGAGTTATGTCCATTACTTCTCCATTAATTCGAACTTTTGAAAAGCCCATTTTAGCAATTTGCACAAATAGTTCTCTATAATGTCCCTTTCGACCTTTCACCATTGGTGCCAAAAGGCTTATTTTTTTTCCTAAATAGTATTCAAAAATCTGCTCAATAATCTGATCTTGAGTTTGTTTCACCATCGGCTTGCCCGTGATATAGCTGTAAGCAATACCAACTCGAGCAAAAAGTAATCGCAAAAAATCGTAAATTTCTGTTGTTGTACCTACAGTTGAGCGGGGATTTTTAGATGTTGTCTTTTGTTCAATACTTATTACTGGAGATAAACCATTAATCTTGTCAACATCTGGCCGCTCCATATCACCAATAAAACTTCTTGCATAGGCCGAAAAACTTTCCATGTAACGTCGTTGGCCTTCGGCATAAATAGTATCAAAGGCTAAAGAAGATTTTCCACTTCCGCTTATCCCCGTTACAACAACTAGTTTATTGCGAGGAATAACCACATCGATGTTTTTGAGATTATGCTCTCTTGCACCAAAAACCTCTATATATTCGTGTCCAGTAAGCTCTATGTCAGTAAGTTTTTTCTCTGCCACAATATAATTTATAGTGTTAATATAACTCTCAAATTTAACCAAAAAACACACAGAATGGTTTAGGAATACTTGTTTTTACTAAAAAGCTAAGAAAATGAGCCAAAAAACCATGTGTATTATATGTAGTTTCCCTATATAATTACGTATCAACAATGGTTGGATGTTTGCATATACTAAATTCAAAAAAAATAATCTTCACTTGAAATAAATTTCAAAACCAAATTTTTTTCAAGTCCTAAACAAATTATAACAGGCATTACAGGATTTAGAGTGGAGAAATATTCATTTGTGAAATCTTTTAGAAAACAAATAAACATTGTTCCATTAATCACAAAAACGTCCGTATGAAAATTTTTAAGCAAGTTAAATTGCTAATAGCTAGATAATTAATTT
>JANOMP010000234.1:0-23689 GCA_031420365.1 Cytophagaceae bacterium | reverse complement strand
CAATCTAAACACCAAAATATTCAGGAAGGATAGCAAAAAAAAAGTGAACTTTTAAGGGTTCACTTTTTAAAATAAAATTAAGGTTTATTGCTTATTAAACGTCTACATTGGCATATTTAGCATTTTTTTCAATAAATGCTCTTCTTGGTGGCACTTCGTCGCCCATTAACATAGAAAATAAATGATCTGCTTCAATAGCGGATTCAATACCAACTTGTTTCAAAGAACGATTCACGGGGTTCATCGTGGTAGTCCAAAGTTGCTCTGGGTTCATTTCACCTAGACCTTTATATCTTTGCTGCCCAACATTCTCTTCTTTTCCCCCAGCTGCCATTCTTTTAACCGCTATTTTTCTTTGTTCTTCTGTCCAACAATACTCTTCTTCTTTTCCTTTTTTTATTAAATATAGAGGAGGTTGTGCAATATATAAATATCCGTTTTCAATTAAAGGCTTCATGAATCGGTAAAAGAATGTCAATATCAAAGTTCTGATGTGACTACCATCAATATCAGCATCGGTCATAATTATAACTTTATGATATCTAAGCTTATCCATATTTAATGCTCTTTCGTCTCCATCCTTTCCCATTTGTACACCCAAAGCAGTGAAAATGTTTTTAATTTCATCATTTTCGTATATTCTATATTCTTGAGCTTTTTCAACGTTAAGTATTTTACCTCGAAGTGGCAAAATTGCTTGAAAAGCTCGGTCTCTTCCTTGTTTTGCTGATCCACCAGCTGAGTCCCCTTCTACTAAGTAAACTTCGCAAACCGCAGGGTCTGATTCAGCACAGTCAGCTAGTTTACCTGGTAAGCCTGAGCCAATCAGAACATTTTTGCGTTGTACCATTTCTCTAGCTTTTTTAGCTGCTATACGTGCTTTTGCTGCTAAAATTACTTTGTCAACGATTGTTCTTGCGTCTTTAGGATTTTCTTCCAGATAATTTACAAGCATTTCCTGCACACAGTTACTAACTGCAGCCGTAACCTCAGAGTTTCCTAATTTAGATTTGGTTTGACCCTCAAATTGTGGTTCTTGAACTTTCACTGAAATTACAGCAGTGAGTCCTTCTCTAAAATCATCGCCAGCAATTTCTATTTTTTCTTTTGTTAATAAACCAGATTTGTCTGCATAAGATTTCAAAGTACGGGTAAGGGCCATTCTAAACCCAGAAACGTGAGTGCCGCCTTCTGGAGTATTAATGTTATTTACAAAAGACGAAACATTTTCTGTATAGCCTGAATTGTAAGTCATTGAAATTTCCACGGGTACACCATCACGCTCGCCTACCATATGCATTGGAGCTGGAATAAGTGGAACTCTGCTTTGGTCTAGATATTCAACAAATTCAATTAACCCTCTTTCTGAAAAGAATTCTTCGTACTTAGGTTTACCTTCCTCATCTACTTCTCGCATATCGGTTAGCGTAAGTTTAATTCCACTATTTAAATAGGAGAGTTCTCTTATTCTGTTCGCAACCGTTTCATATTTGTACTCTTTCCATTGAAAAATGGTATCATCTGGTAAAAAAGTAACATTTGTACCTCTAAGCTCTGTAGTTCCTATTTCTCTAACTGGGTACAAAGGCTTTCCAATGCTATATTCTTGTTCGTAAAGCTTACCTTCTCTGTGGACTTCAACACGCAATGCTATAGACAATGCATTTACACAAGATACACCCACACCGTGTAATCCACCTGAAACTTTATAGGTATCTTTATCAAATTTACCTCCAGCATGAAGGACAGTCATAACTACCTCTAATGCCGATTTTTGTTCTTTATCATGCCAGCCTACAGGTATTCCTCTTCCGTTGTCTTTAACAGTAACTGAGTTATCTTCATGTATTATGGTATGAATAGTGTCGCAATAGCCAGCCATTGCCTCGTCAATTGAATTATCAATAACCTCCCATACTAGGTGATGAAGCCCTTTAAAACCAATATCACCTATGTACATGGCTGGTCTTTTTCTAACTGCTTCTAAACCTTCTAAAACTTGGATATTGTTTGCTGAGTAGTCTGCTTTAGATTCTAAATGTTGTTCTGCCATATTTATTAAATCAGTAGAGAAAATATTCCAATTAAATCGGAAGTATGTTTAAGATTTTGGTTGTTAAACTAAATACAAAAATAGACAAAAATATTGAGATTTGAAAAAAAAATTGAGGTAATTTAGGTTAATGATCTAGAAGAAAGTTAAATGAATTTTCGAGAATATTTAGGTAATAATTTTTTTATTAACCTATTTTCTCAATTATTTCCTGAAGCTCCATTTCATTTGCAAATTTAATTGAAATACTGCCCTTATTTAAGGCTTGAACATGAATCTTAAGGGGTACTAAAGTTTTGCCTTTTAGTGTCAATTCTTCAATTCTCATATCTTCTTTGTGGAGTTCTAAATCATTTGCTTCGCTTTCAAAAATATTGCCTTTTTTTACAAAAGATTCAACTTCTCTTGCACTTAAGTTTTGATCTAAAATTCTATGATAAATATCTATTTGTACCGCTTTTTCTTGTAATGAAATAAGTGGTTTGACTTGCCCAACTGTTATAACTCCCAGAATTAAGCCAGATTGGATTTCGGTGGGGAGTGTTAAAAGTCTTAAATAATTAGTTACTAAAGAACGGCTTTTGCCAACTATTTTCCCTAATTCATCTTGTTTTAAATTACATTCTATAACCATTCGTTGAAACGAAAGGGCTATTTCGATTGGATTCAGATTCTCCCTTTGAATATTTTCAATCAAAGCCATTTCTAGAGACCGTTGATCATCCACATCACGAATAAACGTAGGTATTTTCTCTAGTCCAGCAAGTTTGGCCGCTCTAAATCTTCTTTCCCCAGCTATTATTTCAAATTTTCCACTTGTTATTTCCCTTACGGTTATAGGTTGAATAATCCCATGTACTCTGATTGAAGCCGCCAGTTCATTCAGTGCTGCATCTGCAAAATCAAATCTTGGTTGAAAATTACCAGTGGTTATTTGACTTATATCAATTTCTTTTACGCCTCTAAATGAAGCGATTTTTCGTTGAACTACTAAATCAGAATCTGATAATAATGAATTTAAACCTTTATTTTTATTTTGGTCCATTTGTTACTTTTATTTCAGGAAGATTATTCCTTTTTAACAATTCTTTGGCTAAATCAATATAACTAATAGCTCCTTTGTTTTCCAAAAACTTAATATCAAACTCTCCATCTTTTTCACCTGAAAACATTAGTAAGGCAGGTACTCCATAACTTGGTGCTTCTGCTAGTTTTACATTACGCGGAACTATGGTGTCAAAACACATTTTCTCAAAGTACTTTCTAACATCATCTACAACCATTTTAGAAAGATTAGTGCGAGCATCATACATTGTTAATACATAACCTTCCATTTCTAAACTGGGATTCAATCTTTTCTTGATAATATCTACCGTATTTTTAAGTTTTGCAATACCCTCCAGGGCGAAATATTCACATTGGACAGGAATTAAAACGGAGTCGGAGGCAACTATTGAATTAATAACCATTAGCCCCAATGAGGGAGAGCAATCAATAAATATAAAATCATAATCTTCTTTTATTTCTTGGATTATTTCCTTTAAAATATACTCTCTAGCTACTTGATTTACTATTTCAAGTTCAAAACCTGCTAAATCGATGTGACTTGAAATTAAATCAAGATTAGGTATTTGAGAATGAAGCACACAGTCTTTAATATTAGTTTCACCTACTAAACTTGTGTAAATATTTTTCTTTTGATCTTTACTGTCAATTCCAATTCCTGAGCCTGCATTTGCTTGAGGATCAGTATCAATTATTAGCACTTTATAGTCTAAAACTGCAAGAGATGCTGATAAATTTATGGCAGTAGTAGTTTTACCAACCCCGCCTTTTTGATTCACTATAGAAATTACTTTCCCCATTTATAGGATAATTATATTTGTACACACAAAGATAGACATTTTTAAAATCTTTTAAAGGCACATCATTAGAATGTCGATAAGTAACGAAATTGTGGATAAATAAAATATGGGTAATTAAATTCATCCAAGAATGCTTAAATTAGATCTTTTAAATCAAACAAATTAAATACTTGACCTAACAGTAATCATAAAATTTCTTCCTGCAGATGAAATTCCTGAAGCGAAGTTCCGATAGTTTCTATCAAAAATATTCTCACAAGCAAGTTGAAGATTTAAATTTCTTTTTATTTGATATGCCATTCTTATATTAAAAGTCGTCCAAGAAGGCATACCCTCAGAAGTAGCATAAACTAAATTGTCTTCTCCGCTTGGGCTGTATTCTATTAATTTTTTCCAACCATTATATAAACTGAATACTTCAATTTGTAATGCCTCTTTTTGAAATTTAAGACTTGTGCGGCCAAATAGGGGAGGGATATGATCTAATGGCGTATTTTTATCATCATCAATTTTGCCTTTTGTTTGGTTTAATGAACTTGAAAAAGTGATATTGGAAGTTACTTTTCCATAAATAGCAAGATTCCATCCGTTTATAAAAGCCTTGGATTTGTTTTGGGCAGCCATTACTTTGCTGATTACATTATTAAATAAAACGGTGCTTTGGCCATTTAGTGTAAACGCATCTATAACAATTGCATTTTGAAAAATGGAATTAAAATAGGTAGCCTCAATTGTAAATTTCTTTCCAATTTTTTGATGAATGGATGCTTCCATATTATAGGTATATTCAGGTTTAATACTAGGATTAGGAACAACCAAAACTCCAGGTACAGTATCAAAAACCTTTGCTAAATCGTCAATATTAGGTGTTCTAAATCCAGAAGAACCAATTAGGCTTATTTTGGTTTTTGTACTTGGATTATAAACTAAACCCAAGTTACCAGTCATTGCTGCTGTTTTTTGTTCTATGGTATTAAAAGGAAAAGGGAAGAAGGCTTTTTCTATAAATTCCGAACTAAGATTCGTTGAATTGTATCTAAGGCCGCTATTTAAAATCACTTTATCGTTTATTCTTAATTGATTAGAAAGATAGACAGCCCAAGAATTCATTCTATTTGTTCCATCGGGATATCTTGTATCCGCTTTGCTCTCTAAATTGGTAATAATATTTTTGAAATTTGCTACCGATGAGACATTATTTAAAACAATTTCTAAACCATAATTCAAGCTGTTGTTTTTCAACGTTTTTTGAAAATCTGCATTGATAGAAAATACTTCAACCTCCTCCATCTGACTTTTTCTATTTACATTATTAAACCTTCTTGAAATTCTACTCTCATTTATATTTTGAAAAGCAGCTGAAAAAAAAGCTTTATCGTAAATTTTTTCGTCTTTTAATTCTAGTTGATAAGCAAGCATCATTCTTTTTTCTGGACCATAATACCATTCCGCAAATCTAGGAACACCGTTTCTTATTTCAGTAAGGCGGTCATATCTAGGCACATCACTTGAATTGGAATATTGAAAATTTAGTATATGATTTATTTTTTTGGATTGTTGGAAACTAAATTTTTGAAAAAAATCATGTTGACTGTATGTACTTCCTATTTGCTTATTTTCGTTTTCATTAGGCACTGAAATATCCTTTTCGTTTTGCCTTTCCACATAAAATGTTCTTTTTCCAAAATTTGGATATTTTTCTGAGCGTTTAGAACCTTGAATCAAGTCTCCAAAATCTGAAATTGTAAAACTTGTAAGTGAGCCAAATCGCTTTCTTCCTAAGTTAAGATCGATGTGTGCTGTTTTTTCTCCAAATGCTGATGCATATCTTACATATCCATTTGCATTGGTTTTATTTAACTCGGGGCTTTTAGATCTAAAATTAATTACTCCCCCTAGTGCATCACTGCCATACATCACTGAACTTGGGCCAAAAATAACTTCTGCTCTATCCAGCATATTTTGATCAATTCTCATTACATTTTGTAAATGACCAGAGCGATAAATAGCATTGTTCATTCTAATCCCATCTACAACAATTAATACTCTGCTGGATTCAAAACCCCTTAAAATAGGGCTTCCCCCACCAGCTTGGCTTCTTTGCACAAATACATTGCCTGATTGCTCCAATAGATTTGCTGTATTTGCTGTATTTTGAAAAGCTATTTTCTTTGAAGTAATTATCTCAATCTGGTTTGGTGATTCTTTTTTAAGCTGCTCAAATTTGTTTGCTGAAATGATAATTTCAGCAAAATCTGACTTTTTATACGTACTGTCTTTTTGTGCAGTGGCTAGTTGAAATGCTAACAAAAGCAAGCATACTACTATTTTTGGATACATATTTTTGAGTAATTTAGATATAATAATACAAATAATGAAATACCTTTTTCTTATAAAAGAAATATCAATTAGGGTCTTTATAAACTAAAATAGAGACCTAAATATTAATATAGGCTACCTTCCAAAAAGCAGATAGGCCTTTTGGTTTGTTAGAGGAAAAAACAGGAAATTTTATTGGAAATACTATTCCAAATTTTAAATTAAATTGGGGGGAGGGGTTGTTTTAAGTAAAAATTGGCTTTGGAATTTAGACACTAAAAAAGGAATTAGTTTTTTTGTTTCATACGGAAAAAAAACATCTATTTTAGAGAAATCTTGACAAATAATAACGACTTGGAAAAAGTACTTTATTTTTGTGACAATGTCTTTTTTTAATGGATTCTTGTCGAAACTAGTTGAAAATGAATTCTCAAAATCAGTATTTAAAGAAGTTTCGTTCCCATCCAAAAAACAATAGAGTATTTTACTGTCTTTTGTTGTTACTGTTTTTACGACGTCATACATTACACCTTTAAGCTCAAATTCATTTTCATTAAAACTTAAATGCTTATTAATTTGTATAAGTTGTTCATTAGGAATATTAGAAAGTAGTCTTTCTTTCATCTCATGTCTGATCCAAGCCAATTGACAAGTGTATAAAGAAGGGCTTAAGAAGTTCTTTAAAAAAAACAAAAAGATAAAAAACCACAATAAAATAGAATGGATTGGTTTAATCTCTTTTTTATGTCTTTTTGACAATTTCAATTTTCTAACTTGTTTTTAGCAAATATCAAAAAAAAATGTGAAAAACGTTCAACAATCTACCACTTTTATTTATCAGGTAGAATTTAAAAAAAAACGCAAATCTTTAAATAATTTCAATTTAACAATGAAAAATTTAAAATTTAATAAATTTAACCTGGAATTAATAAGTATTAATTTATTTTATATATTCGTGTTTTTGTTTCAAATAATAAACTTCATTTATCTTAAATAAATATTTATATGAAAAAAGTGTTTTGTATTTTATTGATTTTTAATACTTTCGGCATCCTATATGCTCAAAAAAAGAAAGCTAAAGAGCCAACTACTCCTTCTGAGATAAAAGCTATTCCAATGGATTATTCCAAATTGTACAAAGGTATGCCTTGGAGAAATATAGGGCCCTTTAGAGGTGGTAGATCCTTAGCAGTGGCTGGCCACAAAGACCAGCCGATGACATATTATTTTGGTGCAGTAGGTGGAGGTGTGTGGAAAACAACGGATGGAGGGCAAAATTGGAGTAACATCGGGGACAGTACCTTTAAATCAAGCTCTGTGGGAGCCGTGGCCGTGGCACCTTCAGATCCAAATGTGGTATATGTGGGTATGGGTGAAGCAGATATGAGAAGTAATATTAGTTATGGAGATGGGGTTTATAAATCTACCAATGCTGGTAAGTCTTGGGCTTTCATGGGTTTGCCTAAAGCAGATGCCATAGCTACTATTGAAGTACATCCTAAAGACCACAACTTAGTATACGTAGCAGCAGTTGGCAATCCTTTTGCTCCAAATAAAGAAAGAGGAGTTTTTAGAAGTAAAGATGGAGGAAAAACTTGGGAGCATATATTAGCCAAGAATGATAGCACAGGTGCTTATCATATTAGAATTGATTCGAATAATCCACGTATTTTATATGCTACTCTTTGGCAAGCTTACAGAAACGGTCACAGTATGAGCAGTGGCGGAGTAGGTTGTGGCTTATATAAATCGACTGACGGTGGAGATTCTTGGGTTTGTTTAAATGAAAAACCAGGTATGCCAAAGGGTTTGTTGGGTAAAATCGGCGTAACCGTTTCTCCTGCAAATTCAAATAGGTTATATGCCATGATAGAAAATGCCAAAGGCGGATTATATACTTCATATGATGCAGGCGAAACTTGGAAGCTCGTAAACGACGATAAAAACCTTTGGCAAAGACCTTGGTATTATATGAATTTACAGGCTGACCCTAAAAATGAGGAAGGCATTATTATTCTAAATGTAAATGTTTTTAAGTCTACTGATGGGGGTAAGACTATCCGAAATATACAAGTACATCATGGCGATACGCATGATGTTTGGATAAATCCTAATAATCCAGAAAATTATATAATTGGGGATGACGGTGGTGCTGAAGTAACCTTTAACGATGGCTATACTTTTTCTGATATCGATATTCCTACTGCTCAATTTTATCATGTACATCTGGATAATGATTTTCCTTACAATGTGTATGGCTCTCAACAAGATAACTCCACAGTCAGAATAGCTAGTAGATCCAATGGATTTTCCATTGGTTTAAGAGATTGGTATCCAGTGGCTGGAGGGGAGTCGGGTTATATTGCCATTAAACCAGGTAACTCTAAAATCACCTTCGGAGGTTCATATGATGGATTTTTGACAAAATTCAACGCTGAAAATGGGCAAGAGCAAAATATTATGGTTTATCCTGAAAACAATATGGGGCATACATCGGCTCAAAAGAAATTTCGTTTTCAGTGGACTTATCCAATCGTATTTTCCCCTCATGACAATACCCGAATGTACTGCACTTCCCAATTCGTACATGTTACCCACGACGAAGGCCATTCGTGGGAAATTATAAGTCCAGATTTAACTCGAAATGACCCAAAAACAACGGGTGCCACGGGTGGACCTATTACATTAGACCAAACAGGCGCTGAGATTTATGCTACTATTTATACTTTATCAGAGTCGAATTTAGAAAAAGGCAATATATGGGTAGGTTCTGATGACGGATATTTACATGTTACTAAAGACAACGGTAAGAATTGGAGCAACATTACTTTGCCAACTTCACAGTTAGGCGATTTCGCTTTAATATCTATGATTCATACGTCTAATTTTGAAAAAGGAAGAGCATATCTAGCAGCAACACGCTATATGTTTGGAGATAGAAAACCCTATTTATTTAAAACCAATGATTACGGTAAAACTTGGGTAAGTATTGCCAATGGAATTCCTGCTGACGAATACACAAGGGTAGTTCGTGAAGATCCAAATAAAGCTGGTTTATTGTACGCAGGTACAGAGAGAGGCATTTATGTTTCATTTGATGATGGAACATCTTGGAGTCCATTAAACATGAATATGCCTATAACTCCAATAAGAGATTTACAGGTTCATACAAATGAAAAAGATTTGGTTGTAGCTACTCATGGTTTATCTTTTTGGATTTTAGATGATTTAACTCCATTATATGAAATTAAAGATAATTTGGTAAAAGCTGATAGCAAATTGCACCTTTTTAAGCCAAGACACGCTTACAGAATGGAAGGCGGTGATGGTGGAGGAAGGGGGGGGCCGTTGAAAGACGAAGGAAAAAATGCTCAAAATGGGGTTTTGGTAAATTATTTTTTAGCGGAAAGCCCTAAGGCTGAGTTGAAAATCCAGTTTTTGACGATGAGTAATGATACCATTATTACATTTTCAAGTCAAAAAGACTTAAAAGGGGAGGCCTTTAAAGTCTCAAAAGATTTTTATGAAAATCCAGAAACAGTTAGACCAAATAGCGTCGTTACAAAAGCTGGATTTAATAGGTTTGTTTGGAATATGCGTTATGCAGATGCAACCGAAATTCAAGGTGAAAAAGCTCCAATGTGGGCAGGCAATACCACCGGACCTAAAGTTGTACCTGGGCTTTATAAAGTTCGAATGATTTTAGGTAACGAATTAATAATAGAACAAATAGCTGAAATTAAAAAAGATCCAAGAGTAGGTGTCTCAGATTCAGATTTGAAAGAGCAGTTTGATTTAGCTCTAAAAGTTCATAAGAAATTGGACGAGTCACACAGAAATATTAACGATATTCGTCAAATAAGAAAGGCTGTTACTGATTATATGAATTCAGTTAAAGATTCTGTAATTATTGCCAATTTTCAGAAAATCACTAAACCCATGTTAAAAAATATGGAAGATTTAGAGCAATCTTTATTACAAAATAAAGCAAAAGCAACTCAAGATTTATTGGCCTATCCGATACGGCTAAACGACAAAATGGCTGGGGTAGCCAGAGTTGTATCAAGTGCAGACGCTAAACCTACCAAATCTTCCTATGAAGTTTATGACGATTTAGGAGGAAAAATTGACGCTGCATCTCAGAAGCTTAAGAAAATTATTGAAGAAGATGTCCCTGCCTTTAACAATTTGGTAAAGCAAAATCAATTGCCTGCTATTAACTTGAAACAGAAGAAAATAGGAACGACTTTATAAGAATATTTGAATTTCAAAAAAAAACCTTTCAGACTAAGTTTGAGAGGTTTTTTTCTTTTTTAAGGTGACTTTTTTTTTGGATTACATCTTATAAATAGAATTATTCAAAAGAAATTTCAATTTCGCACAAACGAAAAAATATCTTATTTTTACAAAATGATTCCTCAGGATACTGTCCAACAAATTATTCAGGCTGCCGACATTGTGGAAGTGGTAGGTGATTTTGTAAGCCTCAAAAAAAGAGGGGCTAGCATGATTGCTTGTTGTCCATTTCATAACGAAAAAACTCCTTCTTTTCATATTTCTCCAGCAAAAGGCATTTATAAATGCTTTGGATGTGGCAAAGGAGGTGATTCATTGAAATTCGTAATGGAATTGGAAGGCCTTTCCTATCCAGATGCTTTGCGATGGATGGCAAAAAAATACGGTATCGAAATAAAAGAGAAGGAATTTACTGATCAAGATCTTATTAATCAAAATGAAAAAGAGAGCTTATTTATTGTTTTAGAATTTGCTCAACAACACTTTGCAGAAACCTTAGCAAAAACTGAAGAGGGACTTAGCATTGGGCATTCTTATTTTGTTGAACGAGGGTTTTCGAAATTGGTAATTGAGAAATTTAATCTAGGCTATGCTTTAGAAGCAAGAGATGTGTTTTTGAAAAAGGCATTAACCGCAGGCTTCAGTAAAGAAATTTTGGAAAAGGCAGGGCTAATATCCATAAAAGATGAAAATACTCATATAGACCGTTTTAGAGGAAGAGTGATTTTCCCGATTCATAATGTGGGGGGGAAGCCGATAGCATTCGGTGCACGAATTTTAAAAAATGACCCCAAAGCCCCAAAATATATCAATTCTCCTGAAACTGATATTTACCATAAAAGTAAAATTGTTTACGGTATACATCAGGCTAAAAATGCTATTCGCCAACTTGACAATTGTTATTTGGTAGAAGGCTATACTGATGTGGTATCTTTGCATCAAGCAGGAATTGAAAATGTGGTGGCTTCGTCTGGCACTTCGCTTACCCCAGAGCAAGTTCGGCTCATTAGAAGGTTTAGTGAAAATATTACGGTACTTTACGATGGTGATTCAGCGGGTATTAAGGCTTCATTGAGAGGGATTGACATAATATTAGAGGAAGACATGAACGTAAAGTCGGTTGTTTTTCCCGATGGCGACGATCCCGATTCTTATATTCGAAAAGTAGGAGGTCATGCATTTTCAGAATATGTAAAATCGCATCAGAAAGATTTTATTCGCTTTAAGACTGAACTTTCTCTTGAAGAAGTGGGAAATGACCCAATAAAAAAGGCCGGTCTAATAACCGAGTTAGTTTCCACAATTACAAAAATTCCTAATCCAATAAAACGTTCTGTTTTTTATCAGGAAGTGAGTTCATTGTTACAGATAGATGAACATATTTTGATAAATGAAGGTAATAAGCAGATAAAATCCAAAATTCAAACTCCAAAGCACGAACGATCGGATGGAGGTGGTTTTTCGCCAACCATCTCAAAGAGAGACTTTGAAGGTGAAATATTGAGTTCTGTTGTTTATACTAACCATCATGAGGAACTCTTGGTTAAAGATCTAATTTTGTATGGTAACCTTGTAATTGAAAAAGACCCTGAAACAAAGGAGGAGCATAGTTTGGCAGATTATCTTTTTCATGAAACCGAAGATATGGTGATTGAGAATGATGTTTTTAAACGTATCTATGATTTATATAAATCTTTTTATATAAAGAATGAAGTCCCCAATACCCAATTTTTTACTTCAAATATCGATTCTGAAATTCAAAGCTGTGTCATCAATTGGATGACTCCTAAGCATGAACTAAGTGAAAAATGGCCAGAGTTTGAAATTTTTGTTCCTAAGTATGAAGAATTGCTAGATATATTCTCTTATCGTTTGATTCTAAGAATGAGGAAAGAAAAAATTCAAAAAGAAATTGATTTACTCTTAAATGAACTAGAATCATTGAGTGAAGAAGATCAAGAAATAGTGTTAGTTAATATTTCAAAAAAACAAGGAGTTGTAAAAAAGTTATCTGATTTACTAGGTACTGTTGTATGAGAACTACCTTGTTATGGTTTTTTGCCCTTACTTTTTTTGGTTGTTCAACTAATGATTCCTTCCAGAAGCCAAGTTTTTTTCATTATTTTGAAGAAGAAATTGAATTTTTAAAATTTAAATGGGTTATAAAAACTAAGCCTAATAATAGCCAAAAAATAATTTTTTTAGTAAAAATTGGAGATTTTAATGAAAATGAAAATTTACTATTTTTGGGAGCTAAAAAGTACATTTCAAGTTTTTATAAAGTGGAGGTTTTGGAAAAGAATTTTAATTTTCACAAATTAAAATCTAGAAAAAGCGAATTTGGGAAACAATTTAATGCCAAACAAATTTTCGATAGTTTAATGATTCCTAATCTTCCTAAAAACTGTTTGTCTTTTTTAGCTATTTCGAATGAAGATATTTATCCTCAAGAAAGCTTCAATTATTGTTTTGGAAAAGCCAGTTTCGAAACTAGGGTGGCAGTGGTTTCTTTCAAAAGATTTATGAACAATAAGCAGTATTTAAAAAACAAACTAGTTTTTCAAGAAGCTTTTTTTAAAACTATAACCCACGAAATAGGGCATAACTTAAAGTTAAAGCATTGCGAATTAAATGTTTGTAATATGAATGCAGTTCAAACCATGAGCCATTCTTTGAAGCTCAACAAACAATTTTGCAGTTTGTGTCAAAGAAAAATAGATTTTACCAGAAATTAAAATTTATTATTTTTGCACCCTTCTTCAAAACCAAAGTAAATATTTAATTCACCAAAAAATACATTATTCTACAGGCATTCCCTTGGCTCTTTGGATTTTTATCTTTCGAAATTTTAACTTTTAAGATATGTTTTTGGACTTTTAATTCATCGTCTAACATTATATACCAAGGTAAGTGTAAATAACTGCTCCATTGGGTAAATAAATCTTGTTTTTCATATTTTTTTCCGTCTATGGTATATTCTAATTTGCCTGCATCGGGGCCTGAGTTTATACAAATTCCTATAGCTGTACCTTCAAAAGTTAGCGAAAACTCGGCATCAACAGTGGTACTTACCAATGCAGGAATATTTACAAACTGCTTTCTAGTAGCTATTTTATCGGAGGGTTTCCAAGAAGGCAAAATCTCCCAATTTTTTAAATTATGAGCAGATGCAACACTTAAATATTTGGCATTTGAATAATTAAAGGAATCCAATACATTTGGTAAAATTGCAGACTCAGGATAATAGGCTTCATTGATGTTTTCAAAACAAAAATTAAAGAATGTCTTAAGCGATTGAAAATAGACCTCCTGACCAAAAATAGAAGGGTGTAAATCTTTGAAATCGTCATTCCAAGTAAACTCTCCAGCGTTTATTCGGTCTGTAACTTCTTTGGCTAAATTTAGTACTCCTAAATTGTAGTGTTCGGCAACTTTATCGTGGTTATATATTTCAATTGGTATTTTGCCATTTGAATATTCTTTTATTTTATCAGGATCAACAAAATGCAAAAATACTATATCCATTTCTGGATTCTCCATTAAGGCATGTCTGACTATTCCCTCCATTCCCCTGATTTGTGCTGTAGAAGAGAAACCGTTTGTGCGGTCATTTACAGCTGCTTCTTCTATTAGTAAATCTATTTTGCCTTTAGATAATACGTCTTTTTCTAATCTGAATGCCCCAGGTGTACTACCAGTAGAGGCTATTCCAGCATTTATAAATTCAAATTTTGTTTCTGGAAATTTTTCTGTTAAATATTGACTTATTTTATCTCTCCAACCCAGACTTTCTGTTATGGACCCCCCCATAAATGCTATACGTCCTGTTTTTTCTTTTGAAAATTTTGCAAAACTGTTTTTTAGCATTGTTCCA
This sequence comes from Cytophagaceae bacterium, assembly GCA_031420365.1. Classification (GTDB taxonomy): domain Bacteria; phylum Bacteroidota; class Bacteroidia; order Cytophagales; family Spirosomataceae; genus Leadbetterella. Next base: position 9,282 of record JANOMP010000234.1, on the reverse strand, counting down.
TATTTATGGAAATTTTCTGAAGGTAAAAAACTGGTTATTGGAAGGGTATTTTGCTCTATAAAATCTGCAATTCTTTCTGGATTTTCAATAGTAAAATGGTGGCCTTGTAAGGTAGCTTTTCCTTTTGTCATGGGCCAAACACTCGCTTTTCCGCCAAATTTTATATAATTATTGATGAGTGGAAAAGTATTTTCCTCATTTGGAACAATTCTATCTTCTAAACTTATACTGTGTAAAATGGGTACATTGCAAGCTGCTAGACCTTTCAAATTATCGATAGGGTTGTCATTAAAAGCCATAGCTTGTTCGTTAGTGAAATTATAAGCTCTTAATAGTTCTTGCCAATCTACCAGGTTTCCATTTTTTAAAGGCCAACTTTTAAAATCACAAACAGGAGCTTCTGCATAGATGCATGAAACTTTTAAAGGATTTCTTTTTGCCCAGTTGTACACATAAAGCCCACCTCGACTTACGCCTTCTAAAGCTATTTTATATGAAAAAGACCAATTTTTAACAAGATAAGCATGAAAATCATCCCATATCTGCATTGCATTAGGGCTACCGTACATATTGTTGGTGTTGATGTAAACTATATGAAACCCCCTTTCTAATAATATCGAATCTACTTGTGTATGCCAATCTGGAAAATATGCCCTCCATACCCAAGGATTTCCAGGTTTAGGTGTTTTAGGTTTTTTTACCCAAGCAGTTCTTCCTTTAAAATCGAAAATCTCTTTTTCAAAACCATTCCAAACTTCTGTTTTTAATGTTGGAAATTTGGAATTTTGACTTAATGAAATGGAATAATTTAGTAGAATCAAAAAAATACAATAGAAGAATTTCATTTATTATGGTTGAATTTTACTAAAAATACTATAAAATACTCAACTAAACAATTCTACGATGTCGTCACGAGTAAGTTTTTTAATAAAACCTGCCTCGGTAGAAATTAAATCATTTGCAATGTCTTGCTTTTTTGCTTGCAGTACTAATATTTTTTCTTCAATGGTGTCTTTGCAAATCATTCTATAGGCAAAAACATTTTTTTGTTGACCAATTCTATGCGTTCTGTCTATGGCTTGTTGCTCTACTGCAGGATTCCACCACGGATCTACTAAATAAACGTAGTCGGCTTCAGTTAAGTTAATTCCAACGCCTCCAGCTTTCAATGACATCAAAAATACTCTGCAACTTTGATCTGCTTGAAATCTATTTACTCTTTCGGCTCTATCTGTAGTCTGCCCATCTAGGTATTCATATGGAATTTCATGTCGTTCTAAATTTTGACGAATCAGGTCTAACATTTTCAAAAATTGGCTAAAAATTACAATTTTGTGGTTTGAGGCATTTTCTTCTATTTCTCTTAAAATTTCCTCTAATTTTACAGATTCTGTTCCAAAGTCGGTATCTTCTGAGAGTAACTCTGGTGAGTCACAAATCTGCCTAAGTTTTAATAAGCCCTCCAGTATTAAGAATGCGGATTTATCTTTACCATCCACAGCCATTTTATCTACAATTCTCAAGCGGTACATTTCGCGATAGGTATCATATACTTTTCGCTGTTTTTTGTCCATTTCACAATACAAAATTGTTTCAGTTTTTTCAGGCAAATCTTTTGCAACTTCTTCTTTGGTACGTTTTAAAAGAAAAGGTTTTAATAAATTTCTAAGCTTTTGAGCTATAACTTTGTCTTGATATTTGTCTATTGGGGTGGCATATTCAGTTTTGAAATATTCTTTGCTTCCTAAAAAACCTGGATTCAGAAATTCCATTTGGGAATACAAGTCGAATGTATTGTTTTCAACTGGAGTACCAGTCATTACTAATCTATTTTTTGCTGATAGTAATCTTACCGCCTTAGAGATCAAAGAATCTGGGTTTTTTATAGCCTGTGATTCGTCTAAAACAATGTAGTTAAATCTGAAGTTTTTTAAAATTTCTATATCACTTCTAATGGTGCCGTAGGTAGTTAAAATTAAATCATAGTCTTTAAAAAAAGACAAGTTTTTACTTCTTACAACCCCGCGATGCACATAATATTTTAAATCTGGACAAAACTTTTCTACTTCAGCTTGCCAGTTAAAAATAAGAGTAGTGGGTAGCACTACTAAGTTTGTGCCTTCTGGGTTTCGGTTTTGTTGCTCTTGTAAAAAGGTTAACATTTGAAGAGTTTTGCCTAATCCCATGTCGTCAGCTAAGCAGCCACCCCATTTAAATTCATCCAGAAAATTAAGCCATTTATAACCTTCTACTTGATAGTCACGTAGTTCTGCTTTAATATTTTCCGGAAACGCTACATCTTTTATCTCTTTAAAATGTAAAAGCTTTTGTTTTTTTTCTTGAAGTTCTTGGTAAATTTCATCATCGTTTATTTCGCCAATAAGTTCATCTATAATATTAAAATGTAGCTTTGATAATTTAATACTATCATTGTGGATAGAACCCATTCTAAATAAATTGGAATACTTATTGAGCCAATCTTCAGGCAGCATTCCTAAGGTGCCATCTCTCAGTTCTACATAGTTTTGCTTTTTCACCAAAGCTCTTTTTAATTCTGCCAATGATACAATTTGGTCGCCAAAAGATATTTCAACTTTCATGTCAAACCAATCCATGCCCGAACTCCCTTTAATCTCCATTTTGGGGCGGTTGGGGTTATATCTAAGCTTTTTGAGGTCTTTAAAACCTAGAATTGAAATATTAGCTTTTTTTGTTTTTTCGAAGAAATCAAATAGCCAATTATCTCTTAATATTTCGGGGAATGGCAAGTAAAAGAAGCTGCTAGCAGCCTGAAAGTCGAAATTTAGATGTAGCGATTGGATAAATGTGAATACTTCATTTTCTAGAACTTCGTTTCTTTTGTAAATATAAATGGTGGTTTCTGTATTGATGATTTTTTTTGTTCTACCGTCGTTGGCAAATGAAAGTTCGTTTTCTGGATTTTCATAATCTTCATACACAAAAACTGGGTTTAAAATAAGGTTACGGTCATCCTCTTTTAAGAAAATTCGTGTTTCTTTAAATTTTAAATTTATATTTTTAAATTCAGTTTCAAGATTAATTACAACTTCAGCATTTTCAGAAAGTGGAACAATGAAATCAGTAAAAAAGCCATTAAAATTATCTTTTTTAACTTTAATCTGTTTTTTATCTAAAAAATGGAAAAGTAGATTTGCATTCTTTAATGTATTTATTTTGTGAATTTTTCCTTCAATTTCTAAAAACCAAAAACCAAAAGGGTAAACTTCATGAAACATGAATTTTTCATTGCCGAGTTGTAAAAAGATATCTAGAATTAAGAAATCTTTGTCTTCATTCAATTCAAATAGTGGTCTTACTTTTTTTAGGCTTAGACCTATTTCTTGCATTTCATTAATATTCTGGTAACCGTCTTTACCTAAAAAAATGCGTTTATCATAAATTAAAGGAAGCAGTTCCTCATATTTTCCGCCTAAATATTCCTGTAAATCTATAAAAGATTCTGGATTCAGAGATTTATGATTTAAAACTGTGTACCAATTTTTTTCTAAATTTTTTTGACGTAGAAATTTCTCCAAATTGCTATCCTCAATTTCTCCAATGATTTGTATAGCCTTACTGTCAGTCGGTAAAATACTTGGAAGATTGCTTATAAAATGAGCACTTAAACTTTCAACTTTTGTGAATTTACCCGTTTTATGATTATATTTTGAAGTAAGCGCATCAATTTTTAATTCTGGTACGTCTCCTTTATTTTGTTTTGTAAAAACATAGACAAGTACTTGTTCATATTTATCATCTTCAGTTTCAAGGTTAATAATTGAATCTTTTAAAGGAACAAATAACTTTTTGGTTAATTCACTCCAGTTTTGAAACTGACTTATTTTATGAATACTAGCATCTAATTTTGTTAATTGAAGTATCCCATTATCGTTTATTTTAAACTCAAATTTTTCAGAAATATCATCTTCAAGACTAAAGCCATATTCAGCTAGGAGATTAATTTTTTCTTCAGACAAATCTCGGAGCACATCAAATGCAAATTGGCCATACTCATTTTTTAATGCTTCTAAAGCTGCCAGTTTATGTTCACAAAGTACAGCTCGAAGTGTTTGATTGCACGAACAAGAAGTATTTATGATGCCCTTATTTAACTTTTCGAATTGTAAATAGAAAAGTTGTTTCTTGTATTCAATTTCAACTTTAGCTAATCCATCTTTTGCGAAAGTAATTTTAATGTTTTTTATGTTAATTTTTGATGTCCATAAATCTGGTAAAGTTGACTTCTTTAATTCGTCATCTGAAATACTATTTATGAGCAAAATAGACTCAGACATGTGCTCTTGTTTTTTATAAATGGGACTTAGAACTAAATGCTGATCAAGTGCCATTATCGAGGCCACTCTATGTTTGCATATTCCACCTAGATTGTACAAGCATGAACAAGAACTTTGTAAAATGGAGTTTTCGCTTGCAAAACCAGTTACTTTAACTCTAAAATTCTGAGAAGTGCCGTCGTCACTAAGGAATGTAAAATCCGCTTCGCCCATTCCTAGTTCGATATATTTTTTAAGGCTATATCTGTTTTTATCGAAAATTAATTTCCCTCTTTCTCTTGTAGAAGTATTTGAAAAAGTTTTTAAATATTCGTCTAATCGCTCGTTTCTGAGTATGCTCATTATTAATTTTTACAACCGTCTGACTAGAAATTATAAAAGTCATTCAATTTTGGTGCAAAGGTCACCTTATATTCTCAATTTGCCAAACAGCTTGACAATAATTCCTCAAAAAAGAGTTTATCCAAATCTTTTCCAATGAATACAATTTTGGATTCTTTTTTTTCATCTTTTTGCCAAGCATTACCTCCAGAAATACTAAGATTTTGACCAACAGATTGAAGAATTAATCTATGATTGACATTTTTGGCGTTTAGTATTCCTTTAATTCTATACAATCCTTTTGCTTCAAATACTAAATAGCCAAATAACCTCATTTGTAGCTCTTTGTCATCAAAAGCATTGTCAAATCTAAACGAAAGTGATTTAATTTTACCGTGTTTGTGTTCATGAGAATTAGATCTTGACCCCATATCTTCTATCTTTAAATCTGTATCTCTTTCTGTTTCAAAAATTTCTTTAACTGGAAAAATTATCCCTTTTTCTTGAAAAATTTTTATAAATGGATTAATTGCTAGCAGTTTGTACTTAATTTCTTTTAAATAAATTTCAGAAACATTTGCTGTTTTATTCAGCAAAATTATATCACTAAATGCCAGCTGCTTTATCGCTTCTTCTGTTTCAATTAATTGGTTCTCGATGAGTTCCACATCCACTAAACAAACAATTCTTTTAACGGGAAAATCTTTTTTGATTTCAGAATGAGAGAAAAATGGAATTGCTACATTGGCTGGGTCTGCTATTCCTGTTGTTTCAATTATGAGTTCATCAAATTGGTCAGTTTTAGTACTTAATTCATTTAATATATCATATATTCCCTCGTTCAAAGAACAACAAAGGCAGCCATTGTTGAGCTCAAAAATCTCATTATTAGGATTAATGATTAGTTCACCATCTATGCCAGCTTCGCCAAACTCATTCTCAACTATTGCAAACTTGGTATCAGCTTTATGTGTTATAACTTGATTTAGAAAAGTGGTTTTTCCTGCTCCCAAAAAGCCCGTAAGTATAGTTACCGGTTTACTCATATAATTTAGGCTAATGCAAAAGTATTTTTACGTTCCCCAATCTGCTGACGCCACATGGCATAATATAAACCTTTTTGTTCAAGTAGTTCTGAGTGTTCGCCAACTTCGATTATTTTTCCTTTTTCTAAAACATAGATTCTATCAGCATGCATTATGGTACTAAGCCTATGGGCAATCATTACAGTTATATATTGGCCCAAGTCAGTAACTTCTTTTACTGTGGTGGTGATTTCTTCCTCAGTAATGGAATCTAAAGAAGAAGTAGCTTCATCAAAAACAAATATTTTTGGATTACGCAATAAAGCTCTAGCTATTGAAAGCCTTTGTTTTTCTCCTCCAGAAATTTTCATGCCTCCCTCTCCAATTATCGTATCTAAACCATTATCAGCCCTTTTTAATAAATTATGGCAAGCTGCTTTTTGAAGTTTATCCACCATTAATTCGTCTGTGGCTTTAGGATTTACAAACTGCAAATTTTCACGAATGGTGCCCGAAAAGAGTTGAGTATCTTGAGTTACAAACCCAATTTGATTTCGCAGCTCATCGATGTCTAATAAGTCGCTAGTAATATTATTATAAGAAATTTGTCCTTCCATAGGATGGTATAAACCAACTAAAAGTTTCACTAAAGTGGTTTTTCCAGAGCCAGAAGGTCCTACAAATGCGATTGTTTCTCCTTTTTTTACTTCAAAATTTATATCTTCTAATGCATAAGCATTGGCAGTAGCGTGTTTAAAGTTGATGTTTTCAAAAATCAAATTTTCCACCACTCCGAGTTTGGTAGGGGCCTGTGGTTTAGTTTCTGTAGGAGTATTCAGTAGTTTTTCGAAATTGTTTAATGAAGCTTCAGCTTCTCTGTAAGCTAAAATTACATTTCCTAATTCTTGCAATGGGCCAAAAATAAAGAAAGAATAAAACTGTAATGTTAGTAACTGCCCTACGGTCATTTCATTTTTAAATATTAGAAATAGTAGTACAAACAGGATGATTTGACGGAGGAAATTTACAAAAGTACCTTGTACAAAATTTATTGACCTTACCCCTCTAACTTTTTTAAGTTCGAGTTTTAGAATTTTTAAAGTATTGTTTTGCAGTCTATTAATTTCTTGATCTGCCAAGCCTAAACTTTTCACTAGTTCTATATTCCTTAGCGATTCTGTAGTGGTGCCTGCCAAAGCGGTCGTTTCTTTTACTATAGTTTTCTGTATTTCCTTTATTTTTTTACTTAAAATATTAGTAAGTGCTCCCAAGGCAAAAGCTCCGAAAAAATAAACAGCTACTAACCAGGGATTTATGTTTATGGCGTAAATTACTACAAAAACGATTCCTACCAAGGAAGTAAAAGCCACGTTTATAAAAACTGTAATGAAACGCTCAGAATCAGTTCTTACTTTCTGTAATATGGAAAGTGTTTCTCCGCTCCGCTGGTCTTCAAATTGTTGGAATGGTAGTTTTAAAGTATGTTTTAAGCCATCTATAAATACATCCGCACCAAATTTTTGAATGACCATATTTACGACATAGTCTTGAAAAGTTTTGGCTATACGGCTAACCATGGCTACCCCAACTATTGCACCTAAGAGCGAGGCAACTCCATATAAAAACTGAGATTGAGTATATTTATCTGGCATTTTTGCAAATCTATCTATCAGTTTTCCGAAAAAATACGGATCCATTAAAGAAAATGATTGATTGATGGCTGCTAATATAAAAGCTAATAATACTTGTAATCTATATCTTTGAAGGTATTTGAGTAATAATCGCATAAGGGGAAATTAAAATGAGTATTGTGTTTCAACACCAATTAAAATTGTTTAATTCCTTGATCAAGAATTAAAAATCTAATTCAGCCGCTATTTTACTAAATTATTTAAAAAAAATAAATTTTTCAAATTCATAAAATAGATAAATATCTTTGAACCAAAATCAAATCATCACCAAAAAGCTCAACTCAGGGGGCTCACTTTGAACCGGAATGGGTGGCTCACGTTCACTGGAATGTATAGCAAAGTAATGTTAGTTATATCTTCCTTTCTGCCATTCCAAAAAAGAAAAACATCTTCTTCATCTGCAAAAAGTTTATAAATAAATTCTTTAGGCAGTTTTTCTCCTGCCTTTATTAATTCAATAATTCTGTTTTTATCGGTATCGTTCATTTGTCTGAATTAAGATTTTTAGGATTTTTTGATTGTAGGATTGTTCTTGATGTAGTCCTTGTTTTCAGGATGATTTACATTATACACCCTTTTAAATTCAAGGCTTTTTGCACCAAAATTGATAAGTAAACCAATAGGCAAATTATATGCTTGACAATAATTCATTGCCTGAGCCAAATGAACATCTTCCAACATTATCAATGCCTTTAGCTCAACCATTATATCATCTTCTACAAAAAAATCAACACGTCTTGTTCCAATATTTATTCCTTCATAGAAAATTGTCATTTCCATTTTACGTTTAAAACCCAGTCCTTGTTTTTCTAATTCAATAGCCAAAGCCCTTTGATAAATAACCTCTTGAAAGCCATTCCCTAATGTGCTGTGCACTTTCATAGCACAGCCAATTATTTTTCTTGTTGTTTCTTCGTATTTCATTTTAAAAATCCTATTATCTTTTAATCTTAAAAATCATAATTCTGACATTTTTTATACGCTTTTATATACTTTTTGGTGTTTATTTCACTGGTTTTTGCCTAATATAAATATTTGATAGTCAACATATTGTAGTTCAATCAACCATTTTGTCTTACCATTTTATGCGAAAATGGGTGTTTATTTCACCCATTTTGGTTAATAGAATAAAGCGTCCATCTGTATGCACCATCTTTAACTAAAATTTCATTCTTTCCCATTTTATCAAGCATCGATTTTATTTTTCTCAACGGGATTTCTTTTCCAATTCTGATATGAATATCTCTAATTGGAGTAGGTCCATAAATATTTACATCTTGATAAATCAGCTCCTCTAATCGGTGATTTTCAATTCGTTATAAATTTGTTTTACCTTTAAAATTTATTTTTTTTCAGAAAAGCAGGATTAACTAAATATTCAGTTCCTTTAGTTTTCCCTTTTAAAATAATCAAGTTTAAATCAACCAACCTGCCAAGCCAATTAGTCACAACATTTGGAGTGTCTGGTAAATTTAACTCTTTGGAAAATTGTATGGCCGAAATGGAGTTATGTTGTGCAATCAATCCTAAAGAAATTAGCTCTTTTGAATTTAAATGAAACTCTTCGTTAGCTCTGTTTATCAATGAGATTATTTCGGTTTTGGAAATGCGTTTGCAGATGGTAAATTGTACAAAATAGTCTCCTTGAAAAGGGAGTGTGAATATGTAAATTCCATTTACGCCATTCTGAACCTCATGAAATATTTGAATATTTCATACTTGCTAATATTTTTTGGCTTTGTTCTATTTAATCGGATATAATTTGTATATTTGAGTTATGAAAACAGAGGAAATACAATCGAAACTAGCTTTATTAAGTTCATCTGATCAAGAATTGGTTCTTGTCCAACTGGATTATTTATTCAAAGAATTGGAAATTGATGTTTTAGCAATCCAGGAATAGATTAAGGAATCTGAGAGCCGTCATTG
>JANOMP010000233.1:0-2071 GCA_031420365.1 Cytophagaceae bacterium | reverse complement strand
GATAACCGACAACAGATAACAGATAACAGATAACTACTTAATAATAGTAACCGCCCCTCTAACCGAAAGCAATCCCCGCTCAGGAAAGTATTTACTCCTGTATTTTAGTACATAAGGATACATCTGATTTCCAAATATCTTCCCTCTTACTTGCCCATTCCAACGTATTTCTGGCTTATCAGTGGCGAAAACTATTTCTCCCCAACGGTTAAAAATCCGCAAATCGAAAAACGTAATATGAGCATATTCTACTTTAAAATCATCGTTTATGGTATCACCATTGGGAGAAAAAACTTCTGGAAAAAACAATCTAGGCTCGCACCCTTCTAAAACGTTCAACCTGGTTTTGGTTTCACAGTCAAAATTATTTTTTACATCTAATTTATACACTGCTGGAGCAAAAAATGTAAATGCAGAATCTAAGCCCCCAGGAGTAATGGTAGTGCCTAAAGACGTTTGCCAGTTATATGTAAAGCTGGTACCTCCTTTAGTGGCAGGGCCCAAAGGTTTTTTTTCGCCTTCTACAAAACATACATAGAATTTTTCGGGTAAAGTCAAAATTGGCGATGGCTTAATGTAAATCTCTCCATTAAATTCTTTTTCCTCGCATTCTGTTTCTAAAAACTCAATGACCTGTTTTTGATTAATGATTTTTTCAACGGGCGACTTATTAAAAATCTTAACTTTCATTTTTATTTTGTTCCAGCCCAATTTTGGAAAAGTATAGCTTACTTGTTCCCCTTCTTTGGTGGTGCCGTCTTCAAAAACCCATGTCACTTCGTTACGCATGGGGCTACACACCCCTTGGGTAGTTAAAATGGTGGGTGCATTAAAACAGTTTCCTGAATAATCAGCCGCCAAACCGTCCCCGTCTTGCTCTGGGTCGGGTTTGATCACATTGGAAAGACCTAAACCGTTTCCAGCTTTTAACGGAACTCCTTTATTGGCTGATCCTGCCCGGTCGGAATACCCGATTGCATTCGCATCTCCTTTCACATCTGGAGATTGAATAAAAGGCAAATAAGACTTCCCTTCAATACTCATATACACGTATTTAGCTCCTTCTCCTTTTATGGGTCCTAACTGCAAGGCTCCATAACGCTCGGTGGTAGAGCTCGCAATGATTTCTTTTTGGGCAGCAATCGCAGCTGGATTATTTAAAAACAAAGCCAATTGAATAAGGTAAGAGGCTTGGCCTTTGCTAGGGTCTCCACTTATTGAAACATACAAAATGTCGCTATTTTCAGAAAATGTGAGTCCATAAACAAAGGGTGGAGCAGGAATATTTAAATCTATAAGCTGCGGACTGTTTAATCTGTTTCCATTTGCATCTATATCAAACAACTCGATATAATTTTTTCCACCTAAAACCACGCCTTGGGCAAATCTTCTTCCATTGGGGGAGGTGCTAAAATAGTTTTTGTCGTTTACTATTCCAGACTGTAAGGCTCCGGAGGTTTGCACTTTTGAATTCACTCCCATAGAATCCACACTGATGGTTGAAAACACACTATTACCCGGCTCGTGGGTATAAATCACGTAGCCAGTGGCATCGGCGTTTGGAGTTACTACCATTTGTTCCGTTACGGGATAATAAACAGGAATATTTGCAGCTACCACGGCTCCTTTTTTATCATTGTATCGTAGATCTAAAATAGAATAAGACAACAACTTGGTTAGCGGGTCTACTGTAAATAAATAGTATTGATGAAAATTACATTCCACACAACTGGCTTTTGGCACCAGATACACGGCAGTAGATTGGTTTCCACCTAAGCCTAGAAAAGGCGTACCGTCGATATTTTTTATTTCAGAGTCATCGCTTCCAGCAAAAACCTTATTTCCGTCCGAATAAAATGCTACGTTTCCTTTGGGGTCATATACCACCGAAGTGCCCCCTTTAGTATTTAAAGCATGTTTTTTGCTGGAGATACTTCCATTAAAAACAATGTTAGTAAAGCCAAGCTCGGGTTTTAGTTGTCCTTCGCTATTCAAAGAATCCCGCTCTACGGGTTCACCTGTGGGGTTAAATTCTAAAATACTTCCGTCCCCCAAATACCATTTTTCACTG
>JANOMP010000232.1:0-11941 GCA_031420365.1 Cytophagaceae bacterium | reverse complement strand
TTGTTTGAACATCAACGACCGATGCTTTAATTGAAGATGTTCCAATATCTATTCCTAATAAATACATTTTGTTTTTGGTTTATCTGTTATCTGTTGTCAGTTTGTCTGTTGTCTGTTATCTGTTATCTGTTATCTGTTATCTGTCAGTTATCTGTTATCTGTTGTCTGTTATCTGTTGTCTGTTATCTGTTGTCTGTTATCTGTTATCTGTTATCTGTTGTCTGTTTGTCTGTTATCTGTTGTCAGCTATTCGTTTTCTTTTAGCTGTTAGCTTTTTTAAAATCAACCGAAAACCGTTATCCGGTAACCGTCAACAGATTTTTGAACGTCTGTTGTCTGTTTGTCTGTTGTCAGTTATTCGTTTTCTTTTAGCTGTTAGCTTTTTTAAAATCAACCGAAAACCGTTATCCGATAACCGTCAACAGATTTTTGAACGTCTGTTGTCTGTTTGTCTGTTGTCAGTTATTCGTTTTCTTTTTGCTGTTAGCTTTTTTAAAATCAACCGAAAACTGGTATCCGAAAACCGTCAACAGATTTTTGAATGTCTGTTGTCAGTTTGTCTGTTATCTGTTGTCAGTTATCTGTTTAGCTGTTAGCTTTTTCAAAATCAACCGAAAACCGTTATCCGATAACCGTCAACAGATTTTTGAATGTCTGTTGTCAGTTTGTCTGTTGTCAGTTATTCGTTTTCTTTTTGCTGTTAGCTTTTTTAAAATCAACCGAAAACTGGTATCCGAAAACCGTCAACCGTCATTTGGTTATTTGTTTGGATTCTTTCTTTTAGGATACCTGATTTTGACAACCTATTTTCAATCAAAATTCTTTCTTCTATATTTTTAATTCGGAAATTGAGATTTATCGAGCCCTGGTATTATTTTTAAAGCATTTTTATAATATACTTTTTTTAGAACATTGTCAGATAAACCCATACCATACATTGGCCAGAAGGCATGATACTTTTTATGATATTGAAAATACTCATCTTCCGTCTCTAAAACTCTAAAATAAGTTGCATACTCAGAAGGAACCCACGCATCTTTTCCAAACAAAATTCTATCTTGAAATTTAGTAAAAAACTTATTGGAAGTTCTTGGTTGGCGGCCTAATTCAGAAATAACCGCTCCAATTTCTACATACATATTTGGCATAGCAGTTAAAAGACTATCCAACTTCCCTAAATTGTTAGGATACCAACCCATATGAGCACTTATAAAATTGGTTTTTTTATGCTTCCTGATAATACTGTGCTGCTGCTCAATGATTTGCTGAAAGCTAAAATCTCCCTTTTCTACATCTTTCTTTCTTCCTGGATGCGTTTTCAATTCCAACCAACGCTCATTAAATTGATTAAGCGGATCCCAAAATGAAGCAGGGTCTGCCGAATGAATAATTACTGGTATCCCCAACTCCCCTGCTTTTGCCCAAACTGCATCTATTCTTGAGTCATCAATTCTTACCAATGAACCGTCTTTATTTTTAACGCTGAAACCTAGGTTTTTGTAGATTTTCAATCCAACTGCTCCTCTAATTTTTACATCTTCTTCCAATAATTGTGCACTTCTTTCTGACCAACCGGGATCATTTATGCTATTGAAATCTATATTAGTAAAAGTTGCAAACCTTTTTGGGTGAATCTTAGCACTTTTAATATTTGAAACCAACAAATCTGTAGATTTTTTAATATCACTTGTCCATCCTCTTCCACTCAAATTAACCAATATTCCCATATTTATCTTATTCATATCAATTAATAGCTTTTCTACATTTTCTGGGCTTTCTCCCATTGAATATTGATGATTATGAACATCTATAAAGGGGAATTTTGAACGAGTTTTTGGGTTTTTATCTACAACAAGGGTGGATTTAGGATCATATTCTTCAAAAGTCACTGAACCTTTGTTTTCTCCAATAGTAATTTGTTGACTAAAAACACTTTGACAAAAAATAAACGAGAATACAACTAAAATAAATTTCATAAAAGATTGATTTTTAATAAATTAATTAGATAATTAGAATTGGAAAATATAATATTAAGCATTAAATGGTTATTCTTTTAAATAAATAATACAAACTGCGTGAGCTTCAAGGCCCTCTTTTTTGCCCACAAAACCCATGGTTTCAGCTGTTGTAGCTTTAATTGAAACCTGGTCGTCTGAAATTCCTAAACTTATAGCGATAGCTTTTTTCATTTCTGGAACATATTTACCAATCTTAGGTTCTTCTAAAATAAGTGTTGCATCAATATTTCCAACCAAAAAACCTTTTTCGGCCAACATGCCCCCAACTTTAGTCAATAAAATCTTGCTATCAACTCCTTTCCATTGTGCATCGGTGTTTTTAAAATGTTTCCCAATATCGCCCAGAGCTGCCGCCCCTAAAAGTGCATCACAAATAGCATGAAGCAAAACATCTGCATCAGAATGACCAACCGAACCTTTATGATGTGGTATTTTAATTCCACCCAAACTTAATTCATATCCTTCAGCTAGCTGATGCACATCATAACCATGCCCTATCCTTAAATTCATATATTTGGTTTATGATGTAAAGTTAGGTAAAAATAATAAATTTGCAGAAGCAAAAAAGTAAAACCAAAAGAAACCTTATGATACAGTACGAACATTTCATACTTGACAACGGACTAAACGTATATGTGCATGAAGACCAGACAAGTCCCATGGCCGCATTTAATTTATGCTATAATGTTGGTTCTAGGGACGAAAGTGAAGAAAAAACTGGTTTTGCACATTTATTTGAACATCTTATGTTTGGTGGTTCGGAAAATATACCAAATTTCGACGAACCCATTCAAAAAGTGGGAGGAGAAAACAACGCCTTTACTTCCCCTGACGTTACTAATTACTATATTACTCTTCCAGCTACCAATATTGAAACAGCCTTTTGGTTAGAATCTGATAGAATGCAAAGCCTTTCTTTTGACCCAAAGGTTTTGGAAGTACAACAAAATGTGGTAATTGAAGAGTTTAAACAACGCTATTTAAACCAACCTTATGGAGATGTGTGGTTAAAACTAAGGCCATTGGCCTATCAAAACCATCCCTATAAATGGGCAACTATCGGTAAAGACATTTCACACATAGAAAATGCCACAATGGAGGATGTGAAAGCCTTTTTTTATGCAAACTACTTACCAAATAATGCCACTTTAGTAGTTGGGGGTAAAGTAAAACTAAGCCAAATAAAAAAATTAGCAGAAAAATGGTTTGGCCCTATAAAAGCAGGAAACAATAACCAGAGAAACTTACCACAAGAAGCTAAACAAACTGCCCCAAGGTTTTTAGAAACAACTGCAAAAGTGCCACTTGACGCCATTTATAAAACCTATCATATGCAAGGCAAGCATCAAAGTGATTTTTTTGCAGCCGACCTAATGAGTGATATTTTAGGAAGAGGAAAGTCTGCTCGCTTTCATCAAAAATTGGTAAAAGAACAAAAACTATTTAATTCAATTTCTGCTTACATCACGTCATCTTTAGACCCAGGTCTGTTTGTAGTTAGCGGTAATTTAAATAAAGGAGTACAATTGAAAGATGCCAATCAAGCAATAGAAAATATTTTGGAAGAACTAAAAACTGATATTTTACAAGAATCTGAATTGGAAAAAGTTAAAAATCAGGCATATTCTACCCATGCTTTCGGAGAAGTGGAGCTTTTAAATAGAGTTATGAACCTTGCTTTCGCGGCCAATGCAGGAAATGCCGAATGGTGCAACGAAGACTTGGAAAAGTTGGAAGAAGTAAAAACCGAAGATGTTTTAAAGCAAAGTGTAAAAATATTGAATCCTGATAATTGCAGCACTATGTTTTATAGAAGTGAAAATTAGAAGTGAAAACATCCTATTTATTATTGTTTTAAAATTTCAAATACAAGGATAAAAACGAAATATACCTTAAAATAAAATATTAAATTTATCATATATTAAACTATTAATTTAGTGCTTAATTTAAATAGGCTTGGGAAAATATAAAAAAAAAGCGAAAAAGTACATTTTGGAGCCTTTCTGTGCTTTTCTTGGATAAATAAATTTAACCGTTTGACCATATTATTTCTTTAGAAAAAAAAATCTTACAAAATAAGAAAATATATTCAACAATGTTGTAAATTTTTCATTTTTTTTTACATTTGATTAGTGTTAGTAATAAATAATACTTTAAAAAATAATTTATAACCAAAAACTATGAAAAATTTCCTTAAAATTCTATTTGTATGCTTTTTCGGTTTAACTTCTTTTGCCCAACAAGCCACCGAAATTGACTCCAAAAGCGTAAGACTGCCGAGATATACCAATCTGACGGCCATTCAGGCGGCTATAACAAGCCCGCAACAAGGCATGATGGTCTATAATGTCGGTACCGCCACCAATTGGTATTATAACGGCAGCAGTTGGGCAAATTTAGCTACGACCACCTCTGCACCCACCGAAGCAGAGGGTTTTGGCAGCTGGGCTTGCTCTAATGCCTCCCTAATAGCCTACCAACCTGTGGGTAATTTTAATGGGCAAATCTATAATTATTTCGGCATATCCGTAGCCATTTCGGGCGTTTATGCCATTGTGGGTGCTAATTCTGACAATGAAGGATTTGTAGGCGGATCTGCCACTATTTTTAAACGTAACAGCGGCACTGGAGTGTGGGAGTCGCAGGGGAAACTTACCAATCCTTCAGCTGCAAACTCTGATCTTTTCGGCGTTTCCGTAGCCATTTCGGGCGACTATGCCATTGTGGGTGCTTATGGTGACGACGAAGGAATAGGATTAACAAACAATGGATCTGCCACTATTTTTAAACGTAACAGCGGCACTGGGGTGTGGGAGTCGCAGGGCAAACTTACCAATCTTAATCCTGTAACCGATGATCTTTTCGGCGTTTCCGTAGCCATTTCTGGCGATTATGCCATTGTGGGTGCTAATTATGACGATGAAGGATTTATAGACAATGGATCTGCCACTATTTTTAAACGTAACAGCGGCACTGGGGTGTGGGAGTCGCAGGGCAAACTTACCGATCCTTCAGCTGCAGCCAATGATCATTTCGGCAATTCCGTAGCCATTTCTGGCGATTATGCCATTGTGGGTGCTTATCGTGACGATGAAGGATTTACAGACAATGGATCTGCCACTATTTTTAAACGTAACAGCGGCACTGGAGTGTGGGAGTCGCAGGGCAAACTTACCAATGCTGTATCTGCAAACCTTGATCATTTCGGCTATTCCGTAGCCATTTCTGGCGATTATGCCATTGTGGGTGCTTATTTTGACGATGAACTAGGATTTACAGAAAATGGATCTGCCACTATTTTTAAACGTAACAGCGGCACTGGGGTGTGGGAGTCGCAGGGAAAACTTACCAATCCTTCAGCTGCAAACTCTGATCTTTTCGGCTATTCCGTTGCCATTTCTGGCGATTATGCCATTGTGGGTGCTCGTTCTGACGATGAAGGATTTACAGACAATGGATCTGCCACTATCTATCGCAGATACGGCAATGTATGGCGAAATTTACCAAAGACATCTGATCCTTCCGCTGCAAACTATGACTATTTCGGCGCTTCTGTAGCTATTGATGGTAGCACTGCAAGGTTTTTGATTGGTGCATTTGGTTCTTCTAGCTACAAAGGTTTGGCTGTATTTGGGCAGGTGAAATAGGTTTAGGATCTAATACAAAATAACCTTTACATTTTGTCTCCTTCTTTTGCCCTTTTTCTTCGTTAAAAAATCATTGAATAGCTATACTATTTAAAGATTTTTTGCATTGAAAAATAACAAAATAAATTCGTCAATTCTGTAAACCTTATTTCATAACAGATCCTTAATATTGGACTGCTTCAATGCAAATTAGCCTTTTAAAAATTCTAACAAATGAATTTTTTGGGTGGTCAAACACCAATTTATTAAGTAAATGATTTTTTTTGGATAAGAGATTTAAAATAGCTATTGCATAGTAGAGAAATTTATTGTTTTAAAAATTTACTTTATTTTTTTGTAATTTTGTTGGAAGATTCTAAACAAAATACAAAAGAAATTGAACAAGAAAGTACAATTAATAATTCTTGATGGTTGGGGAATACCCAAACTAGGGGAAGAATGGCGTTCGGCCATAGAAGCTGCAAATGTTCCCTATTTTAGGCATTTAATGGCGACCTTCCCCAATAGCACACTTGAGGCTAGTGGGCGTGCCGTAGGTCTGCCAATTGGCCAAATGGGAAACTCTGAAGTGGGACATACCAATTTAGGAGCAGGCAGAATAGTATATCAAGAACTTGAAAAAATTAATGTTGCAGTTGAAGAAGGGCTATTGGCCAAAGAAAAAGTAATTATTGACGCCATTCAATATGCCAAATCCAATTCCAAAAAATTCCATTTGATAGGCCTTTGCTCCGATGGTGGAGTGCATTCTCATATTGACCACCTAAAAGGTTTATGCCAACTAGTTTCAGATGCGGGTGTAAAAGATGTGTTGGTCCATGCGTTTATGGACGGTCGCGACTGTGACCCAAAATCCGGAAAAGCATGTATAGCAGATTTGCAAAATAGTATTGCGGGCAGTTCAGCAAAAATAGCGAGTCTTACGGGTCGATATTTTGCAATGGACCGAGATAAACGCTGGGACAGAGTGAAATTAGCTTATGATGCTATGGTAAATGGAATTGGCGAATGTTATGTTGCAGAAAATGAAATTTTAGATTGCATTCAAAAATCGTATGACGCCAACATTACCGATGAGTTTTTAAAACCAATTGTGGTAGTTGACAATGGAAAAGCAATAGGAAATATTGAGAATAGCGATGTGGTGATGTGTTTTAATTTCCGAACCGACAGAGGACGAGAAATAACAGAAGCATTAACGCAAAAAGACTTTCATGAGCAAAATATGCATGCCTTGGATTTGCACTACATAACCATGACTAAATACGACGAAACCTATAAAAACGTAAAAGTTATTTATGAAAAAGATAACCTTACCAATACATTGGGAGAAGTTTTAGAAAAGGCAGGCAAAAAGCAAATACGGTCGGCTGAAACTGAGAAATACCCCCACGTTACTTTTTTCTTTTCAGGTGGAAGAGAGGCAGAATTTATAGGAGAAAGACGACTATTGTCACCTTCGCCCAAAGATGTGGCCACGTATGACTTAAAACCAGAAATGTCTGCAAGAGACTTGGTAAACAATCTTGTGCCAGAGTTAAAAAAAGGGGAAGTAGATTTTGTAGTTTTAAATTTTGCAAATCCTGACATGGTAGGACATACAGGAGTTTTTTCGGCGGTAGTTAAAGCTGTTGAGACGGTAGATGCCTGTTTAAAAGAAGTCGTGGAAACTGGACTAGCAAATGGATATTCATCTATCGTTATTGCCGATCACGGAAATGCCGATTATATGCTAAACGATGACAAATCAGTAAATACGGCTCATTCTTTAAATCTAGTGCCATTTATTGTGGTAGATCCTGAATACAAAGGACAACCCAAGTCGGGAAAATTAGGAGATGTGGCCCCTACCATTCTAAAAATCATGGATATTGCAATTCCAGAAGATATGACGGGAGAAGTTTTAATATAAAGAAAAGGAAGCATACTAAAAAAGCAGAATTAAAAATTCTGCTTTTTTTTGTGACTAATCCAAAGGCTATTTATGAATAATGACCTTAAAAGTTTTTCGAAAATCTCTACCATTTGAAACAGAAACAAAATAGATTCCACTGGAGAAATCTTTTATTTTATTATTCAAGTGTTCATTTATTTCTGAAAAAAGACGATTTTCTTTAAACAAAATCCTTCCTAATGCATTAGAAACCACCACTGCAATACCTTGATTATTTAAACTTTCATCTAATTCTAGATTTAAGTAACCGTTGCTAGGGTTTGGATAAACGTTCAATTTATACTGAATTATTTCATCAATAGCCAATGGGATTGCCGGAAATTGAAATCTAGCCAAAACTGGAATATGGTCAGAAGTGGTGCTTGTGTAATTGGGAATATATATAAATGGAAGATGCGTATTAATTGAATTATCCAAATAACTGCTGCTTAATTCATTTGAAAACACTATATGATCTATAACATTATCTTGCGAAATATAGCTTCGATATCCGTTATCACTTAACGTTTTTGATGCGATTACCCAGTTTTTAGTATCGTCCACAAATTTTTTGTAAGACGACTCCTTCGTGGAAATTCCTGTCACTACATTTTCATCCACATCATCATTGAAATCTCCCAAAAGTATCACGGACTCATCTCCAAAAAACTTATCCAAGGAATCTTTCAAAACTTCTACATCTATTTTTCTTTGTAAAAATATCCGCTCTTTATCTACCACAGCCGTGGCGGTATTTGCTCGTGCGTGTATTCCTACAAGATTTAAACGCCTCTTAACTCCATTTACTGTAGCATCACAAACAAACAAAAAAGGCAGGCGGCCACTCGCCCAAAAACGATCAAAACTTTCTGGATAAGTGGCAATTGGAACTGTATTTTTCAATAATGGTCGGGTCGAAACTAAACTCACTACATTTTCTTTATACAAAAAACAAACCCGCTGGGCATCATCGGCAATACCGCCTGCCGAAATAGCGGAAGAACAAATTCCTTTATACCCATTCATTTTTTGAACTAGACTTATAAATGCACTTGGATTAGCTACTTCTTGTAAGACATAAATATCTGATTTTAAGGAATCTAATGCTCTTTTTACATTATTTTGTTGTAAAGCCTCATCTTTGGGACCATTTAATAAACTACCAAACCAATATAAGTTCCAAGTACTGATATCCAATGTCTTATCTAATGGTATAGCTGAATTTGAATTAACAAATATAGCCGAACCTGGAATGTCTTCTTTTGATCTTGGATATAGCTGATACGCCCCATTAAATCTACCAACAACAGCCGTAACGGTGACATTTCCTTGGGGTTTAATTCTCCCCGATATATCAGTATTTGACCAAACCCTAATAGTGGCCACAGGTTGCAAGGTGTAATTAGTATTAGGTAAAAAAACGAATTTTTTATCAACAAAAGATAGATTAGATACAGAAACCAGATTACCCTCATTTAGAGCTATATTTTCCACAGAAATAATTTTGGGAACAATAATCCTTTTTGATGAATTAATTACTAAAAAATCAGAGATTGAATCTAATTGGATTTGGGTGGATCTTACACTCGTAAATGCCTGAACATGAACCGAATCTCCAATTTCCACTTTTGGAATAGTTTTCTTTGGGTCGTCAAAAATACCTCTAATGGTGGAAACAGGAATTCCTCCTGAGCCATCTTCCACATAAATTAAATCATTTATTGTAGTAGCCGATACTCTTCCATTTATAGTTACGCTTGATCGAGTGGGAAGTTTTTTTGTTGCCGCAATATTTCTGACTTTTACTGTATCTTCTACCAAGCCTTCTACATTTGCAGTGAGTGGCTCTGCTCCTTTAATTTCTAGACGCAGTTTACCTTTAAAAAAACCAGGCTTTTTGGCTGTAAGTCTATAAATTACCAAATTGTCGTCCGTATTGTTTCCTACCCGTTTTTCTTGTGGTAAATAAATGAAATTCCCTTGTCCTAAATTTTTCACCAATTCAAAACCTTCTGGTGGTGTAATTACTATGGTATCGGAAGATGTAAGACCTCTTCTTGCACCAATAACTTGCGTTATGATATTGGATGGTTTCCCTATAGTAGTGCTAGGAAAAACTGTAGGTTTATAGTCAGACCACATTATTCCTTTTTCCGTTGGAGTCATGAAAATACTTTCTTTATCTAATGCTACTCTTATAGCATCTATGGTAACTACTGGAGACGTAGCTGCGGAACCTTGCCGTAGCGCAATTGTGCCAATATCTACTTTTGTATCTAATTCGCCCGCACCAGTTACAATATCTGGCATATCTAAATTATAAAAACCTAAGCTTACAATATCATCTGTATTTGAGACCGAATTAAATTTGTAAGATGCCACAAACCCAATTACTGTATTATATTTTACTGAAAAAGAACTGTAAACCGCATTTCTTCCAGTTTTAGAGATTCCAATTTGATAAGCATCTGTTCCAAATCTTTTTACAAAAACTCTGGCCCTAAAAACTGTATCTATGACAGATGGCCCTAAGTGAATAATATAATCACCGTCGGAACTAGCACTCGCCACATTTAAATAAAAATGGAAATAAATAGTGCCGCTAGACACCGCACCAAAGGTTTTGTTTACATCTTCTCCAGAGATTTGTAATTTTATGGCATTGCCTATTCCATTACTTATTGTTGAATAATTAAATGGATACGTTAATCCATCATCTAATACCTTAACAGGGTTAGTTCCTGCACTACTATGTGCTTTCCATCCATTACTGGTTAAATTTGAATTATCAGGATACAAAAAATTTTCTTTCAACAATAATTGAGAATAAATTAATGTTGTGGAGTTAAAAAAAATAACAATCAGAAAGTAAAGTTTCCTCACTATAATAAGTAGTTAAAATTCAAAATAATCATTTGATTACAAATTTAAGATTTTAAAAAGGGTAAATCACAAAGAAAAATAAAGTTTTTACTAATAAAAAAAATAGATTTTAAATGAAAATATTAAAATTATCCAAGCTATTTTTACACTTTTTCAGTCCAAAAATAAAAATCTAAACTAAACAATTCGCCTAATAAAAAATGAATATTTTGAAAAAATTTAGTATTCCAGCTTTAATACTTTTAGTAATTGGTTTTTACTATTTTAGATATAGTCCAAAAACTGTTGAGATCAATTCTTTAGAATTAGTAGATTTAAATGGGAAGTCTGTTGACCTGAAAAAATATCAAAATATGCCTTTAGTTATTAATTTTTGGGCCACTTGGTGTGGCACATGCATTAAAGAAATGCCAGCCTTTCAGAAAGCTCAAGAAGAATTGGCAGGAAAAGTGAATTTTATGTATATATCGGAGGAAGAAAACCAAACAATCTTAAATACTGTTAGTAAACGTAAATTCCAAGGAAGTTTCTATAAAACTACGAATTCGTTTGAAAAATTAAGAATTCGCTCTTGGCCAATAACTTATTTTTATAATTCCGAAGGTAAATTGGTTGATACCAATCTAGGTATTATAAGTTATGCTGAGTTAATGAAAATCTATAAAAAGTAAATAATACCTAGCCTAAATCATATTTTTCACAAACTTTTTTGATTCAGAAACTTTACAATTTTAATTAAATCTATTTCCTTTTTCAAACTCAAATTATTGTTTTTGGCAAAGTTTTTAGCCTTCCCCTCACTTTGATTAAAAACACTGAATTTTTTTCCAATTCTTTCCATTTTATTATTGTAAATAGTATAATAAATTAATTCTTTTTCGAAGTATCCTTCAAAACCATCTCCTGACATTTCATAACCGGTGGTCTCTCCTAAATTTCTTGGATTATATTTACAATAATATTGTTTAAAAAGCTCAAATTCTCCTTCAACTAATTGCTGATAATATATTTCTCCTGAAGCAACATACTGCTTAGTATATTTTCTAAAAACAATTCCTTTGATGGTAAACTCATCTGGTTTAATTTCAATTGCATTATGTTTTTCATTTAATGAAAAATATATCGTATTTGTAGTTAAATTATACGCCATAAAACCCTTCTTAGTTAAAGCCCCATCTAAAATCATAGAACCAGAAAACCAGCCGTTATTAAAAAAAGGTGTCCCCTTATAAATTTTAGTCAAATCAGAATTTGTTTGCAGCTTAATATTCGGATTTCTATATTCTGAAATCAATACAGTATCCCCTTTCCCATTTACTTCAATTCTAGAATCAGAAGAAACTAAAGTTAATTTATCGATAAACATAGCAGTACCTTTATTTTGTCCTTTACTAATATAAAAAGCAGCTATTAGCCAAATAGAAAATATTAATTTCATATTTTTTTTATTTTTACTAATC
>JANOMP010000231.1:0-18226 GCA_031420365.1 Cytophagaceae bacterium | reverse complement strand
CAGCGAATAATTCAAGAAAAACGCCGTTTATGCCCTAAATATACGAATTATTGGCCGTATTGCCTAAATATTCAAGCACTATTTTTTGTGTATTTATTTAATAGTTAAATAGTTAGATAGTTTTCTTGCAGACACTATTTAAGAGTATTTTAAAAATGTTTTCCAGTTTACTAAAACTTTGGCTAAATTTTTTTCTTTCCTTCCATATAGTTTTACAAAAAGCATTATTTCTTATTCGGATTAAATTTTTCTGATCAAATTCTGAAATTCTTTTAAAAGGAATTGGATCAGAAATAAAGAGGGCCAATTTTTTTCCTATAAAATTGAACCACCAAAACTTTCGCATTGTATTCAAAATGCTACTTTTTCCGATTGATTCATTAAAAATAATAATATAAGGCAAAGTGAAAACGTCGGACTCTCCAAATCCTTCCGTCATATTTTTAAGTCTTTCCCAAGTAATTCTATGTTTTGCTGTAAAATGTTGAAATTTCAACTCGTTAGAATAATAAATCTTATATCCTAATAAACGAGTAACTAAACACATTTCGCTGTCAGCACCTGCGGATTGTTTGCTACCTACTCTGCCTGCAAGAAGTGGGTGCCAGCCAATAGAGAATAGTTTATCGTAAATTATTTTTCGAATCGAAAGCCCAGCACCTGGTACAAGTCCTTGATGAGTTATATCTGAAAATATTCCAGAATAGAGGCTTCCTATAGCAAACGCATGTTGATTTTCTTCAAACCAATTCGGCGTATTTTCTTCAAATACCCCTTCCCCAGCACAACCTATCAACCCGATTTCTGGGTTTTCAAAGTAAGCATTTACTTTTTTTATCCAGTCGGAGTTCACCCAATTGTCATCATCTACAATACTTAGAATGCTATAACTGGCTGCCTTAATACCCGCTTTTCTAGCATTTGCTTCTCCAACTATGTTTTCATTTATTATTCGTAAAGGAACAACTGGATTTTTGTTCCAATATTCTTTAGCGATTATTGAAGTATTATCGGTAGAGTTATTATCAACCAAAATTACTTCCCAAGCAATTCCATCATAGTTTTTTTGGTTTTGCAAATGCTCTAAAGTAGTGGCAATAACTTTTGCACTATTATAACAAGCTATTATTATTGAAATTCCTTTCTGCATTGAATTAACTAAAATTCTTTAAAATTAGGTGCCAAAATCTTATTTCCAAAGGCATTTTTTTTAAAACATTTATTGGACTATTTAGTTTTGTTATTGCAATTTTTTTAGCCCAATACAGCATTGTTTTTCTTTGCTTTGCAAAACTAATCGTGTGATTTTTGAAAATATAGTTAATTATTTTTATGCCTTCTATAAATTGAAGACCTTCGTTTTCAGATTTAAAAGAGATGTTGTTGGAATGTCTTCTAAAAAAATTGTACCTTTTGGCAATTCTTTTCACTTGAGATTTAGTAATTAATTGAACCCAAAAGAGCCAATCTCCGGTGTATTTAAATTCTGCAAGCATAGAGAAATTTACTTTATTTAATAAATTTTTCCTAAACACCGCACTGCTTGCATTGTATATTAGATTTCCAATAAGAAAATCATTTTTAATTAGTTCATCGCCACTCCATGTATCTTCATCTTCTTCGTGATTGGGAGTATGTACCTCTTTTTCTTCTTCATCTATCCAAATGGAGGGAGAAAAGACTACCCCGATTTTTTTATTTTCTTCTAAAAGTTTTACCATTCCGCTTAGAAACCGATAATCTGTTACATCATCGCTTTCAGCAATCCAAATATAATCGCCTTTTGCAACATACATGCCTTTTTGCCATTGAATGAAGGTGGAGCCTGAATTTTTATCATTGATAATGAACTCCGTGATTCGAGGATCCTGCAAATATTTTTGAATAACTTCTGTACTTTTATCTTGAGAAGCGTCATCTAATATAATTAACTCAAAGTCTTTAAAGTCTTGATTTAGAATACTTTCTATTCTTTTTTCAAGGTATTTTTCGTGATTATAGTTGGGTAAAATTACACTAACCTTGGGCATTAATTTAGATTAAATTTTGGAATTTTTTTCTTCATTGAGAAGTTCTATACTATTGATATGAAAAATGAATTTACAAAAATAAGGTATTTAGTTACTTATATAGAAGTGTTTTTGAAAAATTACCATCCTTGGTTCTCTCTTAGTTTGCTTCCTTCTTTCACAAAACAAATATCAACTTGGCCTAGAGCTTTGTCTAAAGGTCTATTTGCAAAACCAGCGAAGTCGTAAATAAAATAGTTTTTGTTGGACATAAATTCAATTATTTCATGAAGTAAGGGCTGATTCGGCGAAAATTTAAAGAGAGAGGCCTCCAAAATAAAAACTTCTGTTTTTCCAAAAAGAATTTCAGCTCCTTTTAAAACTTCTAATTCAAAACCTTGAACATCAATTTTACAAATGTCAGGAATTGGAATTTTGTTTTCTTTAATCATGGTGTCAATCGCAAAAATTGGCACTTTACGTTGTTTTTTATCTGAATTTTCATTTTCTGGAAGCAAGAAGGAAGATCCAGCTAGGTCATCCCACATGGAAAGAGTGAGCTCACCGTCTTTTGCTCCTGCTCCACCTAAAAACCAGGCTCCTTTATGATGTTTAAAGAAATTATCTAAATCTGAACTTAATTCTTTTTGAGGCTCAATTAAATAGAAACACGAGTCGTTAAATATTGAACTGGCAAGTTCACTCCATTCAGCTCGATTAGCACCAATATCTAAAATATTTTTAACAATAATATTACGTGCTTTTATGCCTTTTAAAAACAGAGCCATATCACCCGAGATGCCGTTTTTGCTTAAAACATGATAGCCCAGTTTATGAGCGAAATTTTGTACAATATTTTTTATTTTTTTACCAATCATGATCAATTATTATATGTAATTCTCCAATATTTCTTTGGTTTTGGTTAAATAGCCCATACCCCACTTTTGATCAGGTTCTAAATGGTTTCCTTCTGCCCATTCGTTCCAAGCATTAATAAAAATAAAGTTTTCCTCGTTAGAATAGGTCTTTGCTTTTTTGCAAATTTCCTTAAGCCACTTTCCATATTTTTCAGGGGTAGAATCAGTAATCATAAATGCATTATTTTTTCTTCTGGCACAATTATCCCAGCTTGGCATTACACAAGGAAAGTGTTTTTCAAAGGGAAGTTTCTTTTCTAACATGCGGTTTACAACTTCTTCATAATCAATACTTCTATAAGTATTTCCGGTTCTAATTTTATTTTTAATTCTATTCCAAATAGTAGGTACATTATGTAAGTTTTTCCAGTCAGGTTGCCATTCTATCACCGCATCAAATCCAATTTCTTCTGCGTTTTCGATTTGGAAGTCCATTGTTTTAACCGCACAAAGGTAAATGTCTTTAAAATTTTGTTTTTTAACTTCGGCTCTCCAAATTTCCACTGTTTTTTTTAAGTCTGGAATAATTTGTGGATTGTAAAAAAGGAAGCAAGGTTTTCCATCTATTTTTATATATCGCTCGTCTTTAAATTCATTTTCAGCCAAGTATTTTGCATGTGCGGCGTGATCTTCGGCACTGTATTTTTGTTCTAATAATACTTCTTTATCTTGCCCATCCCATCTTCTAGACCAGTTTTCGTTAGCCCAACATAGCAAAAAAGGGAAATTTGGTTTACTAGAACTTACTATTTTGTTTACAGGAGTTTCTAAAAGCCTTTTTCCATTAAACCAATAATGATAAAAACAAAAGCCATATATATTATGATCTTTTGCTAGACGTGCTTGATCTTCGAGTGTTTGTTGTAAACGCATATCATAAAAACCAAGGTCAGCAGGCAAATGAGGTTGGTAATGCTTTTTGAATCGGGGTTTAGTTTTCACTACATTAGTCCATTCTGTAAAACCTTTCCCCCACCAAGTATCGTTTTCTGGTATTGGATGAAACTGAGGTAATACTACTGCTAAAGCTCTAAGTTTTTTTTCCGACATTAAATTTTGTTTTGGAATAAAATCTTTGCAAATTTAGAACAAATTGGTCAATTTGGTCTCAATTTTGATGACAAAATAGATGGGATACAATTAAAAAAAATAAAAATGATGGATTTACAGGATTTAGAGTGAAACACTGCATTTTATAAACTTTAATTAATGATTGCTTAGTTACTTAATTTGTTGTTAGCCTTACTTTTGCGTTTCGACGCACCGTAGGTATGCCTGTCCAATTGAAAAAAGCCGAATGTCGGGCCAACTGGAATGCCAGCTCAGCCAAAAACACTCACAAAAAAAAATCCTGACTGGCCGTCCGCCATGAATTTTTAAATTAATTATCTAGCTATTAGTAATTTAACTTGCTTAAAAATTTTCATACGGACGTTTTTGTGATTAATGGAACAATGTTTATTTGTTTTCTAAAAGATTTCACAAATGAATATTTCTCCACTCTAAATCCTGTAATGCCTTAATTCTGATACTATTCATTTAAATAGATACAAATTTGAAGCAAAGGCTCAATAGATCGAATGCATGGGAGTGGAAACTTAGGGCCTGATACAAAATAACCTTTACATTTTGACTCTTTCTTTTGCCTTTTTTCTTCGTTAAAAAATCATTGAATAGCTATGCTATTTAAAGATTTTTTGCCTTGAAAAATAACAAAATAAATTCGTCAATTCTGTAAACCTTATTTCTTAACAGATCCTTAGCTCTTGCAATAAATCAATCGACAAAAATTGCCAAACAAAATTTATTCCCAAATTTTGTTTATCCTACTTTAAACACCTCGTCCTTTATTAGAAAATAAAACCCTCAACTTAGTTTGTTTGATTGATAAAACTTTTACTTTATTCTAAAAAATATCAATTTATCAATATTTTATTTTGAAAAATTAATTTTTCCATTGTTTTTCACTAAGTTATTTGGGTTAAAAATTATGTTTTTCAAGATTTTACTATATTTACTTTCATTTTTTTAAATCTTGGAATAACAAAACCATGTCAAAACTTAATCAAGAAACTACTTTTACTCAAGAAGTTCACAATAAATATTTAGTGTTTAATACTTTGTTTTCGCGATTACCCTACGACAAGATGACAAATATTGGCACTTTAATGCCGTTTCTTCATGATTGTGCAAAACAAGGATTTGAAAATGGTTTAACACCTAAAGAAATCATTAATCACTTTTTTGAACATTATACTTCAATAAAAACAGAAAAAGAAAAAATAGATTTACTATTCCGATTTATTACATATATCGAACGACAGGTAGTACTTTTTGATAGTGTAGAAGATGCCGCTTTTGAAAAGCTGAATATTGATAATACAAAAGGTACCATAAATTCGATTTTGGCATTAGCATCCCAACATGGTAAATTAAATGAGGTGAGAGAAAAACTTCGAAACTTTAAAGTTAGAGTAGTTTTTACTGCTCACCCGACTCAGTTTTATCCTAACAGCGTACTACGAATTATTCAAGATTTAGAGGAATGCATTAAAAAAAATGACATCAACCAAATAGATTCTTTGCTTCAGCAATTGGGTAAAACACCTTTTATAAATGACCAGCAACCTACGCCTGTTGAAGAAGCACAAAGTATAATATTCTTTTTAAGACACGTGTATTACGAAGCCTTGGGTTACTTACATGAAAAAATTTATAACGATGTTTTAGAAGAAACCGATGAGTTTAAGCCTATTATAGAATTAGGATTCTGGCCAGGTGGAGACCGAGATGGAAACCCTTTTGTAACAGCAGAAATAACCAAAAGGGTGGCAAAAGAACTCCGAATAGCCATTCTTAAATGCTACTACAACCATTTCAAAGAAATCCGTAGACGATTTACTTTTAAAGGTGTTATCCCTTTGTTAGACAAAATAAACAACAGAATTTATACCAACATGTTTGGGCTGAATGATGATTTAACGGCAAAAGACTTATTGTCTCAACTTTTTGAAGTACGAGAGTTAATGGTAAATAAGCACAGTTCTATGTTTTTAGGTGAATTAGATCGTTTTATAAGAAGAGTAAAACTTTTTGGGCTTCACTTTGCGAGTTTAGATGTCAGACAGGATAGTAGTATTCATGAAAAAGTTTTTCAAGCTGTTGTAGAAAAATATAAGGTTTCCGATATACCATATAGTGAATGGTCTCATGAAGAAAAGGTAGATTTTTTAACCAATTTTAATGTAATAGTAAACGAAGAAGAATTTGAAGAAGATATTGTCAAAGATACATTTAAAACCATAAAAGTAATTCATGAAATCCAAGCAAAAAGTGGACAAAAGGCTTGTCATCGATATATAATTTCTAATTCTACCTCCGCTTGCTCTGTTTTGGAAGTTTTGGCAATGTTTCGATTATGTGGCATAAAACCAGAGGAAAAAACCATCGATGTTGTTCCTTTGTTTGAAACCATTGAGGGTTTGCATGCAGCCAAATCTACCATGTCGGAACTTTATAATTTACCTTATTACAAAAAGCATTTAAGTCTTAGAAATAAATTTCAAACCATAATGTTGGGTTTTTCGGATGGCACAAAAGATGGTGGTTATATTAAAGCAAACTGGGAGATTTACAAAGCCAAAGAAAATCTTTCATTAGTTTCTAAAGAAAATGATATTCACGTTGTATTTTTTGATGGCCGTGGTGGTCCTCCTGCTCGCGGTGGTGGTAAAACTCACCAATTTTATGCTTCTCAAGGGCCAAGTATTGCTAATAATGAAATACAAATTACCATCCAAGGCCAGACAATTTCTTCTATGTATGGATCTAAACCACAAGCTATATTTAATTTTGAACAGTTGCTTTCTGCTGGGATAATTAACGATGTTTTTACAGATGATAAATCATTAATAAACCCAATAGAAAGGGCTTTAATAGAAGAACTTGCAGAATATGGAGGTAACAAATATTTAGAACTTAAAAATCACCCTAAGTTTGTTCCCTATTTAGAACATAAAAGCCCATTAAAATACTATGGAAAAACAAAAATTGGCAGTCGACCAAGTAAGAGAAGCGGCTCAAGCCAATTAAAACTCTCCGATTTACGGGCTATTCCATTTGTAGGTTCGTGGAGTCAATTGAAACAAAACGTGCCGGGTTTTTTTGGATTTGGTACAGCTATTCAAAAGAAAATAGATCAAGGCAAATTGGAAGAATTAAAATCACTATTCCAAAATTCGTTATATTTCAAAACTCTGATGCAGAATAGTATGATGGCACTTTCGAAAACTTACTTTCCGCTAACTTCTTATATGAAAGACGACAAAATTTATGGTGAATTCTGGGAAATATTATTCTCAGAGCAACAAACCAGTGTGAAAAATATGCTTGAAGTTTCGGGTCAAACTCTTTTAATGGAAACTGACCCAATAAGTATGATGTCGGTGGCTTACAGGGAACAAATAGTTTTGCCATTGCTTGCCATACAGCAATTTGCCCTCCAAGAAGTAGAGGAAAATCAAGACGAAAACATTAAAGTGATTTTTGAAAAGATGGTAACTAGGTCATTATTTGGCAATATTAACGCCAGCCGAAATTCAGCTTAATCCATTTCAGGTAAACGTATTAATAATGCTGGATCAATAACCAAATTCACCCGCAAGGCAATAAAATGGTTAAATTAGTTATAAGTATTACTATCTGTATCCTTTATTATAAACTGTTCGATTGGTAGTTGTTACACCACCTAAAACACCCTCAACAACTGTTTCAACTATTAATGGGGGTTCCCATGGAGCATTAGTTGGCGTTTCTAACCAAAGAGTTTGAATTACTTTACATCTTTGGTTGGTTTTATCTTTAGGATTTTGAAATGGGAAAATTGTGGAAATGACCAATCTGTTATCTTCCCACTTACACGTAGAATTAAGATTTACATCACCATGCCCCATATTTATAGTGTTTTGAGATGTAACACCTTTTAAAGAAAATTGATAGTTTAAAAGTGGCTGTAGCTCCCTAGCAGTAAATACTACTCTTTGAACATTCAACAATTCTACATTTTGGGTAATGGAAATTTTTTCGCCCCAACCACTCCCTAAAAATCCCATCTTGCCGCTTTCTTGTCGATTTATAATTGAAACAGAACTTAACTCTGCAGTGGACCAAGAGCCTGAAAAGTCGGGATTTGGTAAAGCATCTGGCTTATTTTTAACAGGTGCTCTATCTTTTCTAGCGTAAGTTGGGATAAGCTTTCCTGACCCTAATGGAGGTGGAATATAAGGGTCTAATGCATTGGCTTGTGCAGAAACTCTTGGATATTTAACTAAAGAAATTTCATAAGATTTCACTATTGAGTCCATAATTCCGACAACCCATGGGTAATAATCTTTTACATCAATTTCTTCTTGAGGATCTACTCTTAAATCGAAAAGTCGAACAATATTATCTGGATCTGAATCAGGCAATTCTGTTTTAAAATTATACCACAGTTTCCAGTCATGCCATTTTACAGCCATTACTTCTCCGTTGCGGTTCATAAATATTGCACTTTCCCTATTTGATTTTTTCTGATTTCCCTCAAAAAAAGACAACTGATTAATTCCATCTATTTTTCTATCTGTCGAATTTACTATTTCTGGAAGGGATGCTGCTTCTAAAATAGTAGCAAATAAATCGACTTCATGCACCAATTCATTTGATATTTGACTAGGTTTAATTCGGCCTGACCAACGTATTACACAAGGTGTTCGTACACCACCTTCCATAGCAGAATTATAGAAACCTCTCCATGGCCCAGAAGAGCCACGCCATGGTCTTCTCAATTCTGCACCATTATCTGAACACCAAATTACGATTGTGTTTTTTTCAATGCCCAATCTCTCTATTTCCTTTAATATTAATCCTACATTGTAATCTACATCAGCCATTGCATCGCCCATGTCACCAGCACCTGTTGTTCCTGTTTTATCTGGATGAGGCAATGCAGGAAAATGTAATTGTGTCATAGGGTAATACAAAAAGAAGGGCTTGTTTACTTCCGCACTTTTGCGAATAAAATTTACCCCTTTTTCTGCTGCCTCCCGATCTATTGTTCGTCTTGTCTTTAAATCAAACGGTTTAACTTTTCTTGAAGCTTGACCCACTTTTCCTTCCCAAATAAATGGAGCTTCTTGGCTTTTAGGGAACCCTTTCATAGAAGTAAATTGAGAAAAATGACTCGTGCCGGGTATACCATACCATTCGTCAAAACCTTGATTAGTAGGTTCTCGCTTACCAAACCAATTATCGCTACCTAAATCCCACTTCCCAAAAAGTGCTGTAGCATACCCAACAGTTTTGAGATGTTCGGCGAGGGTATTTTCCCATAAAGTTGTGCCAGAATAATAGTCCTCTCCAGCCCGAGCGGCATATCTGCCCGTTATTAAGGCTATTCTTGAGGGTGTACAAGAGTATTCTACATTAAAATTTGTAAGCCGAATGCCTTCCTTTCCTATTTTGTCTATGTTTGGAGTAGGAACTCCCCGACTCCCACCATATGAACTTACTTCTCCTATTCCTATATTATCAGGAAAAATCAATACTACATTCGGCCGACTTTGTGAATATGATGAGGAAAAATTTAAAATAATTAAGTAGATTATAAGAAAATATTTAAGTTTAATTTCATTCATAGCCAAAAAAATTTTGAGTTTTAAATAGAGTAAAATACTACCCAGTTTTCCGTAAAAAAACAAATTACTTTTCTAATTCTAAAATTTCAAAATCATATTCATTTTTATCGTCATTTTTGAAATCAATCTTGGAAACAATTCTCCATTTCTTAAAATGTGAAATATCAAAAAAAGCGTCTCCTTCAATTTTTGTTTTTACTTTAGTAAGATAAACCTTATTTGCTAAACTTAAAGAAAGGTTATAAATTTTCTCCCCTCCAATTACGAAAATTTCGTCTTTTTCAGATTTTTCTTTGGCAATTTCTATAGCTTTTTCTAGAGAGTTTGCAATTTCACAGCCATCAATTCTCAAATGCGAATTTCTAGAAATTACAATATTCAATCTATTTGGCAATGGTTTCCCAATTGAATCAAAGGTCTTTCTTCCCATAACAATTGCATGACCAGAAGTTCGCTTTTTAAATAATTTCAAATCCTCAGAAAGTCTCCAAAGTAATTCGTTATTTTTGCCTATTGCCCCATTTTCTGAAACAGCCACTATTATTGAAATTGTCATTATTATAAACCAACATTTTTAAACAAATATGCAAGAACTTTGACTTAACTTCGCTATATAGTATTAAAAATAGTTTTTTATTAAACTAAATGAGTCTTAAAATGAAAAATAAAGTAGCATTTATTACGGGTGGTTCGAAAGGAATAGGCCTTGGAATAGCAGAGGAATTAATAAAAAAAGGAGTTAAAGTTGTACTAACGGGCAGAAACGAAATAGATGTTAAAGCAGCTTCGGAATATTTAAATGGCATTTCTGCTGAAAGTACATTGGGTTTGGTTTCAGACGTAAGGAATTATGATGATCAATTAAAAGCCGTGCAACAAGCGGTGGCAAAATTTGGTCGGCTAGATTTTTTAATTGCAAATGCAGGAGTTGGTCATTTTGGTAATATTATTGATCTTAGCCCTGATCAGTGGAAAGAAACTATAGACATCAATCTTACTGGGGTGTTTAATTCTGTAAAAGCGAGCTTAGAACAAATTAAAAAAAACAAAGGCTATATAATTACTATTTCAAGTTTAGCTGGCACAAACTTCTTTTCAGGTGGAGCGGCCTACAATGCCAGTAAATTTGGATTGGTGGGTTTTACACAGGCAATTATGATGGATCTAAGAAGTCATGGCGTAAAAGTTACTACCATAATGCCAGGCTCTGTAACTTCTTATTTTAACAATCACGTACCCAACGAAACAGACGTTTGGAAAATTCAACCAAAAGATATTGGACAAATGGTATGTGATTTATTGAAAATGCCTGCACGCACTTTGCCAAGCAAGATTGAAGTAAGACCAAGTTTTCCTAAATAATATTACTTACAATTTTTTTTAAATAGTTCTTTGGCTTTTGTTTGCTCCAAAAAAACAAGTTGTTGGTAATCTCCACAGGCCTCTTCTTTGTTACGAAGCAAAATATTACAAGCTGCTCTTTGATAGTAAGCATTGATATTTAATGCATCAAAGTCAATTGCTTTTTTATAATACGATTCGGCTTGGCGGTAGGATTTTCTTTCAAAAAAATCATTTCCGTAGCTAAAATAGGTTTTTGAATATTCCGATGAATCAACAAAAGCTTGAGATTTGGTAGGATTAAATTCTAAATTAAAATCGTACTCCACTTCCACATTAACTTTTTCGCCTAGAAATTCTGCAGGCCTCCACTTTCCTTTAGTTTTAGCAACTGCCGCAATAAGTTTTTGATTGTATCTATCATTGGAAGTGGCTAAAATACGGGTTCCTTTTATTTCTCCTTTGGTATTTATTACAAATCTTACTACAAAACCACCCTTTTTAAATTCTGGAAATTCAAACTTCTCAAAAATGTAATCTATTGCAGTTTGTTCTTTGTCTATAAAATAAGGCTCAAGTTTTCCAGGAAAAATCTTATACACTCTTTCCCCACTTTTAGAAAGGTAAGATTCTGGAGTAAAACTTAAATCGTAAAGCTTTTTTGGTCTAAATATCAACTTAAAAGCTTGGGGGTTGTTAGGAGGGTTGGCTTGATCTAAAATTAAAGAAATGTCATCCAATTTTTTAATTTGGAAAATCATCTTATTAAAAGATAATAGGCTGTCTTTTAGTCGGTAATTGAAATCGAATGCTCTACCACCGTACATTATGCTTACGCTATCTCCATTAAAAAAATTTAAATCAAAATTCCAAGAGTTTATGGTTCTATCATATATTTTACTACTATCTTTCAACAAAATCTCTTGTTTCATCCATTGATTAACAATTAGCTTTGAAAAGTCTTTTTGTCCAAAGACAGATAAAGAAAAAACAATAAAAATAAATAAAAATAAATGCTTCATGTTCTATCTTGAAAACGCAAGAGTTGTAAAAATAATACTTCAAAATCTTTAAAGTTCATAAATATAGAATTGTGAAATTAATCTATCAAATTATTTTGAAGAATTTAGATATTTTACAGCAGCAGCTACCCAATCAGGCTCGTCTTCAGATAACAAAACATCTGGCTTTATTCCAACATTTTCTATTGGTTTTTCGGGCAATCTATAGCTAATACCTATAGCCACTGCTAATCTCCAACCAAAACAAGGCAATCCCCAGTCACGTACTTCTGTATAATCAGCAAAGCCTTTTGTATTGGTACCCATAAGAATTGTCTTAGGGCTTTGCTTGGCTTCAAGGCATAAACTTTCTGCAGCACTGGCTGTATTTTTGTTTACCAAAATCAAAACTTTTTTAGGATTAAGAGTATTGGGTTCAAATTCAAAAGTTCTGTCGGGTCCATCAAACATTTTGCCCATGTTAAACTGCATCTTTTTTGTAATTTCTCGCAGTTTTGGATCCAAATTATCTTTGTATTGTGGATAATCTTGAATTGCCTTTAATTCATGGTTCAATAAAATTAAGTTTTCCTGAGTTGCTCTTATTTTTGAACCTTTTCGAACTATTGGGCCATTAGCAATAAAAGGAAAAACAGCATCAAAAGCATTTTCATCGCCACCTGAATTATTTCTAAAATCAATAATTAAATTTTTCGAACTTCTAATTAATTCAACGTTTTGATTTACTAATTCCCGAATATAAGTTGGTGCATTAGGTATAGTAAATGGCGGTAAAACTAAAAGTGTATTGTCTGCATCAATTTTTTCAACTCTATAGTCTGCCATTTGATGATCTATCTCATATTGTGATGCAAATTCTTTATTATTTGAGCTATGCTTTATCATTTTGAAAATATTATCAATGGAGATCATATTTTTTACCTGGCGAGTTAAAGTATTTTCTGAACTAAAGTCGGCATAATAATATTTGGTTTTAAACCTATTAGGACTGATTTTTTCTAGTTCAAATTTGTTTTTACCAAACACCCAAAGATGGTCTCTTTTTGCCAACAAAAATCCAAAAAATTTATTAGAGTTAAGACCATCCCTAACAATTCCAACTCTATATCCTTTGTCATCACTTTCCCAAATACCCTCTATATCATCTAAAGTAGCCTCTTTTGCATTCAAATAAGCCTGAAATTCTAGTTCAGAAACGAATTTTTGCATTCCCACTTTACCTGCTCTTTCGGTTATAACTGAAATAGGCTCTGAGTTATCAATGGAGGTCATGGTATTTAAAAACAAATGACCGTCTTTAAAGAATTCTAACCACTCGTTAAGAATTCCTAAACAAGTTTTTGGCTCAGTTACCCCTTTTGCTTTCTCCCTGACTTTTATTGTAAGTTCCTCAAATGTGGGTTTAGTTTTTAAATTGACTTTCATGTCGAAAGCCGCATAATTATCTGTTACTTTTTGATATATTTCATTGAAATTTTTTAGACAATTGCATTCACTTTGGGCATTTGATAGGTTTGCCAAAAATATAAAAACTATAACTAAAATGTATCTCATGGGTGTTAATTAAATTATTGCAAAAAGTATAAAACTAATTTCATGCCTAAATTATTCTATTTCTAGATTTTTTTCATTCTCTAATTCTAAATATTGAATTGGAGCCACAGCATTTCCTGCTATTCCCCGTACGCTCCCATACATTTCAACGGTATTACCAATTACTTTTTCTATCTGAACTTCGCGTTCTTTCCAAATTCTTTGCATAGCTCTTTTTTCTCTATCCAGTTCCTGCTTCAGGTTGGTAAATCCCTCCACTATTGCTTCTAATTGTTGTCTAAATTGTGAACCAGTAAGGTAGCTGTATAGCATTCCCATTTTATCCGCTTTATTTTCTTGAGACATTTTCACACTTTGTGTTTTCAATAAAATTTGCCTTAAAATAAATACTAAAGCATTCATTTCATTGAAATTACAAATCCAAATGCCTTCTTTTTGTCCAAAACGATCCATATCTTTGGGCATTGTTTGGGTTATTAAAACAGCTATTTCTGCTCCAATGTTTCTTTGATCATCCTTCAATTTTTCAATCCAATCATTAGAAAAGTTTTGGGTGCGTTTACTTTCAAATATAATTTTTCCACATTCCTGTCCAAATTCATTCATTACTGTTTGCACCGCATCGGCACCTCTCATGCCTTTGCCTACTTCTTCTATTTTGTCAAAGATATAATTCTTTCTTAAAAGCTCTTCCAAAGCTAATTCTTGAATTTCTCCTTGTAGCTGCATAGAGCCCTGCTCGGCTTTACGTTGCATTTCTTTCACCAGATTCATCTGGTTTTCTAATTTTTTTTCGTATTCTTTTTTTACTAATTCAAATTCCTCATCTTTTCTTTTTTTTGCAGCCTCTTCAATTTCTCTTGACCTCTCCAATAATTGCTTTTCTAACTGAACTTTAAAAAGATCTTGCTGATTTTTTAGTTCTTGTTCTTTTTTTAAAAGCTCTACTTCTTTTTCTCTACCTTGAATTATGAGTTTTTGTTTTTGCTCATTATCTGCGGTTAAAGCGGCAAGCATAGCAGCATTTTTTTCATCTGCCCGCTTTTGAGCTTCCGATTGGGCTATTGCCCACATTTTCTTTTTTTCTTCTTGCTCAAAAACTTTTTTTTCTTCCGCCATTTTTGCTTTAAGAGCTTCAATTTTAGCCTCATTTAGTTTTTCTTGAGCAGCAATGCCTTTGTTGAGTTCTATCTCTAAATGCTTTTGCAAGGCTTCGCCCGCATCAAATTGATGTCCGCAGTTAGGGCAAATTGTAAGGTTTTGTTTCATTCTTCTTTATTAGAGGAAATACAAAAGTAATCAAAATTAAAAGTTGTAAAGAATTATGAAAATTAAAAGAGTGTTAAAGTATTTTGGATAATTAAACTTTACAATTTCAGTAAAATAAAATTATATGAACTAGAAAAGTGAGCTACCTTTAATCAATAATTATTAAAAAATCAATTCAAAACTAAGCCCAAGCCACTGAAATCTGTCTTTGCTCGCCAAGACCTTCCACTCCTAACTCTACTATATCACCTGGTTTTAAGTACATTGGTGGCTTTAAACCTAAACCCACTCCGGCGGGTGTACCTGTTGATATCACGTCACCTGGTAAAAGTGTCATGAAATTACTCAAATAACTTACTATCGTTTTTATATCAAAAATCATATCGCTAGTATTTGAATCTTGCAATACAGTACCATTAAGCTTAAGCCACATTTTTAGATTCTGCGGATCATTCACTTCATCTTTTGTAGCCATAAATGGCCCCAAAGGAGCAAAAGTATCATTCGATTTTCCTTTTACCCATTGTCCACCGCGCTCCAATTGAAATTCGCGTTCGCTATAATCGTTATGCAAACAAAATCCTGCAATATGATCCATTGATTCGTTTGCTTCTATGTAACTTGTTCTTTTTCCAATTACAATTGCTAACTCCACTTCCCAATCCGTTTTTAAGGAATTTCTCGGAATTATTACAGAATCATTAGGTCCACAAATAGCAGAAGTGGCTTTAAAGAATACTACTGGTTCCATTGGAATTGCTACCCCAGACTCAGCAGCATGTTTTGCATAATTTAACCCAATACATATTATTTTAGAAGGCCTAGCAATACAGGCGCCTAATCGAACATCTCCATCAATCACTGGACATGTATTTTCATTTGATAATAACCAATCAGCTAACCTTTTTAAACCGTCAGTTGCAAAAAACTGTTCGTTGTAATCTTCCCCAAAAGCTGAAACATCAATAATGGTTTCGTTGACTAATAGTATTCCGGGCTTTTCTGTTCCGAATTCTCCAAATCTTACTAATTTCATTTTATTAATTTTATAATATTAAGCTTCAATTATTTAATTTAACAAAACCACCATCAATCACATAATCTGTACCTGTATTAAAAGCCGCTTCATCTGATGCAAGGTAAACTGCCAATGCAGCAATTTCTTCTGGCTTTGCCATGCGTCCGATGGGCTGTGATTTGGAAAGTTTATCAAACATTTCTTTCTCTTTTCCAGGATAATTTTTCTTTAAATAGCCATCAACAAAAGGTGTATGAACTCTTGCTGGTGAAATACTATTGCAGCGTATTCCCATATCAATATAATCTTTAGCCACTTGGTAGGTTAATGCTAAAATAGCTCCTTTGCTCATAGAATATGCAAATCGGTCGGCAATTCCAACAGAACCGGCTACAGATGCCATGTTAATTATTACACCTCCATTATTGTTAATCATTAAAGGCATTACGGCATTTATACAATTATAAACGCCTTTAATATTTACATTGTAAACACGATCCAAATCTGCCTCAGTAGTAGATTCTACAGTACCTACATGCCCAATTCCTGCATTGTTTACTAAAATATTTATGGGCTGAATAGCGTTTATTTTGGCTATTTTCTTTTTTACTTCTTCTTGTTTAGATACATCTATTCGATGGCAAAACGCCTTTGCGCCACTTGCATTTATTAAATCTGCCTCACGTTCAGCTAAATCAATGTCAAGTTCGAAAATATGGACTATCGCACCTTGAATAGCAAATTTTCTTGAAATTTCAAGCCCAATTCCACTGGCACCGCCAGTAACAATGGCAACTTTTTTATTTAATTTAAACATAATCAATACGTTAAAACCTAGGTTTAAGAATCAAAAATAGTAGGGAAAATTGGAAGAAAAAATTTTAAATTAATAATTCTTCAATTAAAATAAAGTTTGAAATGATACTTACCTCTTCTTACTATTGATTCTTTATAATCATTCAAATAACAATTTAATTATTCTTCACCTTGTTAATGATTTTTAATAAAGAATTTTCATCGTTAGTATCTTGAGCAATTTCCCAAATCATGACGCCCCCACAATCCATATCTTTGGCTAATTTGGTTTTAGATTCGATTGTTAACTGGCCATTATAAAATGCCCCTTTCCAATAATCATCTAAAGGACTTGCCCCTTCTTTTAATAATGCTTTATAAGAAGGTCCATAGTTCCCCATACCTTTCTTTGAGTAAAAAGGCAAACCCAAAATTGCCTTTTTACTTGGTAATCCTCTTTCCTTTATCCAAAAATCCAAACTTTTTTTTGCCAGTGAATAAGGAGAATGAGCAACTACATAATTTGGCCCATAATCGTCATCGTAGGCCATAATATTTATCCAGTCCATTTTTTCAAAAACCTCTTTCTTTGTTCCATAGGCTTTTGCTCCATAAGAAATTACCGCGGCAGTTAAAAGTTTACCTTTTTGATGTAATGAATCCGAAAGTTCATTTACCAATTCTACATAATGATCAGCCGAAGGGCTATTTTCGTCAGGGTATTCCCAATCTAAATCCACACCGTCCAAGTCATATTTCCTTACAAAATTCATTACACTTTTTACAAATACATGCCTTCCAGTTGAAATTTCGGCCATGCGATGAAACCTTGTGTCGTCTCCTCCCCCATCGCCAATTCCCCATCCACCAATAGAAATAAAAACCGATTTTTGGGCAGTATGTGCATATTTTATTAAGTCAATTAATTGACTTGGCTTATTCAAAGGCAGTAAAGTATCTCCAGTTTTGGCAGGGATTGCAAAAGAAAAGTTAATATGAGTGAGTAGATGAAAAGGTAAATTTTCAGGGGGAATGGATGGCATATAATACCCAATTACTTTAAATTCGGATTTAGGTTTTTGGGCAAATCCAATTTTCAAAAAGAAAAGAAAAAAAAGAGCCGTACACCACAATTTAATATTACTAATCATTCCTGTTTTTGAATTTAATATTGGTTTCATAAAAGTAAAAAGAAATTTTTACCCATTTGTATAAAACAAATGTAAGTAAAGAAATAAAATAATTTGGCAAAATAAATTAATTTTCAAAGCTCTAATCATCAGTATTTTCTAAATAAAACATCAATTTTTTAGTTACTTTTTTATTAAAATTGGGTGTTAATTGTTTGTTGAACCAAAATAAATCAATAAATTTGCACACTACTTAGTAAATGGAGGTTATAGCTCAGTTGGTTAGAGCACTGGTTTGTGGTGCCGGGGGTCGTGGGTTCGAGCCCCATTAGTCTCCCTTTAAAAAATAGCGGGTCTTTTGACTCGCTTTTTTTTGTACCTTTTCCCTAAATTCTTGCTGGTTTGTGGTGCCGGGGGTCGTGGCGGTTCGACGACTCGATTCGAACCCCAATCCCCTCCCTTCAAAAATTTAGCGAGTTTAAAAGACTCGCTTTTTT
>JANOMP010000230.1:0-11728 GCA_031420365.1 Cytophagaceae bacterium | reverse complement strand
GTTTCCCTAAATCAGTTTGGTTCTTGAAAAAATTAAATTTATGAGAATATAGGGAGTCTAGAGAAAACAGGGTATCTTCGATTTGTAATTATACTTTAGTACCACAAATTACAAAAAAAAGCCTCATATTTTCAAATTCTTTGAATTATTTCGAGACTTTTTACTTTTAAAAGTCTGATAAATAATCACTTAAAACTTCCTGCAGACCCTAAATTAGAAAAGATGAAAAACGTAAAATGGATTGTATTGGCTATTGTTGTTTTGGGTGGGGCCTCCTTTTTTTATTTTCAGTATAATAAAAAAAAGAATGAAGAAGAAATGTCTTACTGTACAACAAAAATTCCAAATAGATTTGCTTCAAACAGCAAAAATGCGGATAATGTTAATGCAAATTCAACTGGGAACAGGGAAAGAATGGTTTGGATAGAAGGCGGGATTTTTGAAATGGGTGCAGATAATGAACAAGGTAGAGAGGACGAGCTTCCTAAACATCAAGTAAAACTCAAAGGTTTTTATATGGATGCTACCGAGGTTACAAACAAACAATTTGCTGCCTTTGTAAAAGCCACGGGCTATATTACTACCGCTGAAAAAGATGTAAACTGGGAAGAAATAAAGGCAACTTTACCTCCAGACACCAAAAAACCGGATGCAGAAATGCTTAAAGCAGCCTCTTTGGTTTTTGTACCTACGCAAGGTGCAGTAAATCTTCAAGATTATAGCCAATGGTGGCAATGGACTCACGATTCAGATTGGAAATGCCCCAAGGGGCCAAAAAGTAACATTAAAGGTAAAGAAAATTTTCCTGTTGTCCACATTAGCTGGGACGATGCCACCGCTTATTGCAAATGGGCGGGCAAACGCCTTCCCACTGAGGCGGAATGGGAATTTGCCGCTAGAGGAAACCTCATAAATAATATTTATTCTTGGGGAAATGAAAATGTAGAATTGGGTAAAAATAAATGTAATTTTTGGCAAGGGAGCTTTCCTTATAAAAATGAGACCAAGGATGGATTTTATGGAGCATCTCCAGTAAAATCTTTCCCAGCCAATGGTTATGGATTATTCGATATGAGCGGAAACGTTTGGGAATGGTGTTCAGACCTTTATCGTCACGATTACTATGAACAGAATTCTTCTATTAAAATTATTGATAATCCCAAAGGGCCTAAAAACAGTTATGATCCAGACGAACCCACGGTTCCCAAAAGAACCATGCGTGGGGGTTCTTTCTTGTGTAATGAATCGTATTGCAGTGGATATAGAGTGGCCGCCCGAATGAAAAGTTCACCTGATTCAGGTATGGAGCATTTGGGATTTAGGTGTGTTTCTGACAAATAAATATTTTTTATGAATAGTTTAAAAATTATTAGCAACGTTTTTATTTTCTTATTCTCAATACTTATTTTATTCGAAATAAAAGCTCAAAGTAAAAAGCCCAATGTTATCATTATTTTGACAGACGACATGGGTTATTCTGACATTGGGAGTTTTGGTTCAGAAATCAGAACACCTAATATCGACCGTTTGGCAAATAATGGACTTAGGTTTACTCACTTTTACAATACAGCTCGCTGTAGCCCAACTCGGGCATCTTTGCTTACTGGTTTGTACCCTCATCAAGCCAGTATGGGGTACCTTTCTACTGAAAATTATACGGAAGAAGGGTATAAAGACGACTTAAGTAAAAGTGCACTTACCATTGCAGAGGTTTTAAAAAGAGCAGGTTATGCAACCTATATGACTGGAAAATGGCATTTGGCAAAAGATTTGAATCCTATTGGTGACAAAAGCAACTGGCCCCTTCAACGTGGTTTTCAGCGATATTTTGGTACGCTTAATGGATCTGGAAGTTATTATGACCCTGGTACTTTAATTAGCAACAATACTTTTATTGCTCCCCATAAAGATTTTTATTATACAAGAGCCATTAGTGATACTACCGTAAAATTTATTCAAGAAAATCCAAAACAACAACCGTTTTTCATGTATGTGGCTTACACAGCCGCTCATTGGCCGCATCACGCACCTGAGAAAGACATTAAAAAATATAAGGGGGTCTATGATAAAGGTTGGGATGTGATACGTGAGGAACGGTTCAATAAACTTAAGAAATTAGGAATCATAGATGATAAAACCATTCTGACAGAACGAGGAGTTGATATACCCGCATGGAAAGACGAACCACTAAAAGACTGGCAAGTAAAACGTATGGAAGTTTATGCGGCGATGATCGATATTATGGACGAAGGCATTGGGAAAATCATTGGCGCACTTGAAAAGAAAGGCGAATTAGAAAACACAATCATATTTTATATGCACGACAACGGCGGCTGTGCCGAACCCGTCGAAACTAATAAACCAGCTATTCCTCTTACTGAGGAACAAAAAGTATTGAAACCACAATCACAAGAAGCCATATTTTTAGATAAAAAGCCCGTTTATACCCGCGATGGAAGGTTTATCAAAAGCGGAAGAGGCGTAATACCTGGAGATGCAAATTCGTGGTCAAATTATGGGGAGAAATGGGCAAATGTAAGTAACACTCCTTTTAGAAGTTACAAACAATATACACACGAAGGGGGTATATCTTCCCCATTGATTATTCATTGGCCTAATGGAATAGCCACTAAAAATCAATTAAGAAATCAACCGTCCCATTTAGTTGACATTATGGCAACTTGTTTGGCAATTACAGGCATAGAATACCCAAAGCAATTAAATGGGGACGAAATACAAGTAATGGAGGGAAGAAGTCTTAATCCCAGCATTTTTTAATAAGGCTCTTGAACGTGATTTTATCTTTTGGGAACATTCTGGTAACCGTGCCATCAGAATCGGTGATTGGAAATTGGTTTCAAAAACTGGAAAACAAAAAACATTTGGAGAAGCAGATGAAAATAAATGGGAATTGTATGACTTGAAAATTGACCCTACAGAACGAATCAATTTAGCCGCAAAATATCCAGGGAAAACCAAGGAATTGGCTGAAAAATGGGAAATGGAAGCAATCAGAACAAAAGCTAAACCTTGGCCTTGGAAGCCAACAAAATAAAGTGTTTTTTAAAGGAATTAAAATAATAGTAAAAATGAAAAAAATTATTTATGGACTTTTAACACTATTGGTTTTACAAAGCAGTAGTCCCGCAAAAGAAAATCAGCCTAATATTGTTTTGATATATATGGATGACATGGGTTATGGTGATTTAAGCTGTAATGGG
Source organism: Cytophagaceae bacterium (assembly GCA_031420365.1). Taxonomy (GTDB): domain Bacteria; phylum Bacteroidota; class Bacteroidia; order Cytophagales; family Spirosomataceae; genus Leadbetterella. The sequence continues at coordinate 8,507 of JANOMP010000230.1, read as the reverse complement.
GCAATTAATTATCAGACTCCAAACATAGATAAAATGGCTTCTGAAGGAATAAGATTTACTAATTTCCTAACTGCTCAAGCGGTTTGTAGTGCCTCAAGGGCTGCTTTATTAACAGGTTGTTATCCAAATAGATTAAGTATTTCAGGAGCCTTAATGCCTTACAGCAAAAACGGTATTCATACTGATGAAACTACAATTGCCGAAATGCTAAAACAAAAAGGCTATGCTACTGGCATTTTTGGTAAATGGCATTTGGGGTATCAAAAACAATTTTTGCCGCTTCAACATGGTTTTGATGAATATGTAGGTTTACCCTATTCCAATGATATGTGGCCAGTTTCTTTTGATGGAAAACCGGTTAATCAAGGACAAAACAAGTTTCAATATCCTGTATTGCCTTTAATTGAAAACAATGAGAAAATAGAGGAAATTAAAACCCTTGAGGACCAAGCTAAACTCACTACAATTTATACTGAAAATGCCGTGAGATTTATAAAGAAAAACAAAAAAAAGCCATTTTTCTTATATTTGCCACATTCTATGCCCCATGTACCGATTGCAGTTTCTGAAAAATTTAAAGGCAAAAGTAAGGCAGGATTATATGCAGACTTAATGATGGAAATTGATTGGTCAGTAGGAAAGGTGCTTCAAGCTTTAAAAGAAAATGGCTTAGATGAAAACACACTTATAATATTAACCAGTGATAATGGTCCATGGCTTAATTTTGGAAATCATGCGGGTTCGGCAGGTGGTTTTAGAGAAGGGAAAGGTACAACTTATGAAGGCGGACATCGTGTTCCTTGTATTATGAGATGGAAAGGCACCTCACCAGCAGGGTTGGTTTGTAATCAGCTTACCTCTACAATTGATATACTACCAACTATAGCTCGAATTTGCAAGACGGAATTACCAAAAAATAAAATTGATGGAATTGACTTTCTAACCTTATTAAAAGGAAATTTAAATGAAGCTACTCGAAAGACCTTTTATTATTATTATCAAAGAAATGCATTAGAAGCAGTTAGATTGGGAAGTTGGAAACTTGTTTTACCCCATAAGGGACGTTCCTATGAAACCCAAGCTCCTGGTAATGATGGTTTAGGGGGAGTCACACAAAATATTCCTACTGGCTTAGCATTATATGATTTACGTCGTGACCCTTCAGAACGATACGATGTACAATCTTTATATCCTGAAATTGTAGCTCAACTTCAAAATTTAGCCGAAGAAGCTAGGGATGATTTGGGTGATGACCTCACGGAAAGAAAAGGAAAAAATGTAAGAATGTGTGGGATTGTTGAAGAGTAGGCCTAGCCTTTTATCTAATAAAATTTTTGAAGGACATGACATTAATATAGCCGATGCCGAAGCATGGATAAACAAAGATAAAACCAAAAGATTAATTATTTAAAAAGGTGACAATGGGGAAGGAAGAATAGTGTATGTTAAATTTTAGAGTTGATAATAAAATTGCCTTGGTAACAGGTTGTAGCAGTGGAATAGGAATGGATATCGCCATTGCACTTGCTCAATCTGGAGCGGATATTATTGGAGTTTCTAGCAAACTTCCATTTTCAGGTAGTGAAGTAGCTTTGGCGGTAGAAGCCGCAGGTAAAAAGTTTTATCCGTATCAAGCTGATTTTTCAAAGAGAGAGTCTTTATATTTATTTTTAAATAAAGTTAAGGTAGATCACCCACGAATTGATATTCTGATTAACAATGCAGGTCATATCATGCGAGAGCCAGCTGCTACTCATTCTGATGAATATTGGGATACTATTATGGACATAAACCTGAATTCTCAGTTTATTATTACCCGAGAAATTGGTAAAAGAATGGTAGAGCAAAAAGCCGGCAAAATCGTATTTACTTGTTCTTTATTAACTTTCCAAGGAGGAATAAATGTTCCTGGCTATGCAGCAAGTAAAGGGGTATTATCTTCCTTATTAAAAGCTTTTGCCAATGAATGGGCGGCACAATGCGTAAACGTAAATGGGGTGGCTCCGGGATATATCGCATCAAACAACACCTCTTCGTTGCGAGCAGATCAAGAGAGAAATTCTGCAATATTGGCTAGAATTCCAGCCAAACGTTGGGGTGAAACCTCAGATATGACAGGAGCGTTTGTGTTCCTTTCTTCTCCTCCATCAGATTATATAAATGGAACCATCATTACTGTAGATGGCGGTTGGATGGGGAGATAATTAAATAATATTTAAAAGAAAATGGAAGTAAGATTTGAAACTAGCCGCAAAGAAACCAGTGAAATGAAAACGCAAGATTTGCGTGACAATTTTTTGATTCAAGATCTAATGCAAAAAGGTAAAATAGAATTGGTATATTCACATTATGATCGTGTAATCATTGGAGGAGTCGTTCCGTTAATTGATGCTTTAAGCTTACCATTTGAAGAAGAATTAAAAGCAAATTTTTTTTTAGAAAGAAGAGAAATGGGTATTATCAATGTAGGTGGAAACGGTACTGTGTTTGCTGATGGCATTAGCTATGAATTAGAAAAACTAGAATGTGTATATTTAGGAAAAGGGACAAAAGATGTGAGTTTTGTAAGTGCAAATTCTTCGGAACCTGCATATTTTTATGTGCTGTCATGTCCTGCTCACCATACCTATGTTAATAGAAAAATGACAAAAGCAGAAGCATCTCCAGTCAATTTAGGTAATATTTTAACTTCTAACAAAAGGACAATATATAAATACATTCATAATGACGGCATCCAAAGTTGTCAGCTTGTAATGGGTCTTACTGTTTTGGAGCAAGGTAATGTTTGGAATTCTGTGCCGCCTCATACTCACACTCGTAGAATGGAAGCGTATTTTTATTTTGATATTGACCAAGCTCAAAGAGTTATGCACTTTATGGGAGAGCCACAAGAAACAAGACACATAGTTGTAGCAAAAAATGAAGCGGTAATTTCTCCTCCTTGGAGTATGCATTTTGGAGTTGGGACTGCCAATTATGGTTTTATTTGGGGTATGGCTGGCGAAAACAAAGAGTTTACCGATATGGATCCAGTTCTTGTTCCAACCATTAAATAAGTAAATAAATAAATAATGAAACCCGAAACCAACAGACGAGATTTTGTAAAATTCTTAATGATTGCACCAGCAATCGCCACATTTGTTCCAGAAAACAAATCCGAAAGGTCATTAAATGTTGAAGATAATTCAAAAAAAAGTAAGCTAAAAACAAGCCTAAATGCTTATTCTTTTAGTACTCCTTTGACCGACAAGTCTATGAATTTAGACGATTTACTGGATTTTTGTGCAGAACAAAACTTTGATGGTGTAGATTTAACAGGCTATTTTTTTCCAAATTATCCACAAGTACCATCAGACGAATACATTTATCACATCAAACGAAAAGCACATTTATTAGGCTTAGAAATAACAGGAACAGGTATTAGAAATGACTATACCAATCCCGATCCTGAAAAGCGGAAAGCGGATGTGCAAATGATAAAAAATTGGATAGAAGTAGCTTCTAAATTGGGAGCTCCTGTTATTCGTGTTTTTGCAGGAGTACTCAGGCCCAAAGAATATACTTGGGACCAAATAGCCGCTTGGATGGTTAAGGACATTCGAGAGTGTGTAGAATATGGTCAAAAACATGGAGTAATTGTAGCCATTCAAAACCATCATGATTTTATGCAAAATGCCGATGATGTCATAAAGATTATCAAAATGGTAAACATGGAATGGTTCGGTTTGATATTGGATACGGGCAGTTACCACCAAGGCGACCCATATTCACAAATTGCACAAACAGTGAAATATGCTGTAAACTGGCAAGTAAAAGAAAACATTTTCGTAAATGGTGTGGAGGAAAAAACCGACTTAAAACGATTATTTAGAATTATAAAAGATTCGGGATATAGGGGATATCTTCCAATAGAAACCTTAGGAAAAGGAGACCCTAAGGAAAAAGTTGCAAAATTTTTAAAAGAAGTAGAGCTAGCATTGAAAGAAGCGTAGTTTGGTTTTTAAGGTTGATGTAATCAATAATAAAAAGTAATTTATAGATGGGCCCTTAAATTCTCTTTGAATCTCAAACTAATTTAAATTTTATTTAATATTATCGGAATTATAAATAAAATTGCAAAAATTTTATTTTTTTACAAAATTCAACCATCACTAAAAAAACATAAAATGAAGAAAGCGGTTCTAATTATTGCATTGGGCTTTACCTCCTATTTATCTACTGCACAGAAACAACAACGTTTTAAAAATGAAGTATTTACTGCAATAGACTCCCTGAAAAATATACAGTATGGAGAAGCAGTAAATATCAAAGGAGAGTCTGAAAAATTACTTTTGGATATATATGCACCCACTGCAGACACGCTTAAAAAAAGACCTTTGATAGTTTTTATTCATGGCGGGGGCTTTGTAAATGGCGACAAAGGCACAGGTTATCCAATGATTTACACGACTGGTTTTGCGAAAAGAGGATACCTTAGTAGTTCAATAAACTATAGATTGGGGGTTGAGAATCCAAAATCTAATACTGTTTATTTTGAAGCCATGTACCGGGCCGTTCAAGATGCCAAAGCCGCCATTCGGTTTTTTAGAAAAAACGCTCAACAGTATGGTATCGATACTTCCAAAATTTATGTAGCTGGCGGTTCTGCTGGTGCAATGACCGCTTTACAATTGGCTTATTTAGACCAAAATGAAGTACCTAGTTACATAAATATTTCTAAATTAGGGAGTTTAGAAGGAACTAGTGGAAATGAAGGTTTTTCTTCAAAAGTTAGTGGAGTGATAAATTGTTGGGGAGCAATGATTGATTATAAATGGATAAACGCGGGAGATGTTCCATTTTTTAGTGTGCATGGAACGGGGGACAAAATTGTTCCATTTGACTCTGCTTTTAATTATAATGGATTTAAGTATGGAAGTAAAATAATTTATAATAGAGGTTTGGAATTGGGCATTCCAGTAGGTTTGAAATTGTATGAAAATGCTGGTCATACGCTGGACAACGACAAAGAAAAGCTACGAAGTTCATTAGACGAAATAGGGCTTTGGTTATTTACACAATTAAATAGAAATAAAAATTCTGAGGGCATTCTAAGATTTGAAAAAGAAATTGAGGAATTTGAAAAATTGGATAAAATAGAATCTTATTCATCAAATGCCATTTTAGTTACAGGAAGTTCCTACATCCGTTTATGGAAAACCATCAAACAAGACTTAGCTCCTCACGAAATTATTCATAGAGGCTTTGGAGGCTCAAATATAGTAGAAATGGCGTATTATATCGACCGAATTATGGGGAAGCATGACTTCAAAGCCATCGTTTTTTATTCGGGAAGCAATGATATTACGGCAGGAAAACAAGACAAAACACCTACACAAGTATTGGAAACCTTCAAATATATTGTGCAAAAGGTTCGCCAAAAACACCCCAATACGTCCATTTACTACATTGCCATTTCTCCAAATGAACGTCGCTGGGCGGTGCAAAGTGACATTGTAGAAGCTAACGAACTGTTAAAAAACTATTGCCAGAATTCCCCCAATTTGCACTTTATCAAAACCATGCAACAGCTTTTGGGGAAAGATGGCAAATACCAACCCGAAATGTATATCAATGATAAATTACATTTTAATGAAAAAGGGTATAAAATCTGGACAGAAGTAATCAAAGGAGTGTTTGATAGTGACTTTAAATAGCTCTGCTACGTTGCTATTAGACGAACCGCTGTTGGCAAAAAATTTAAAAGAGTTTACCGATAATACCAAGCCCCTTAAGGAACAAGCACTAAAAAAGCTATTAAAATCTGGCGATAAAATCCTAAAAGAAGGGAAGTTATATTCCGTAATGCACAAGAAACAAACACCCGCCAGTGTAGATAAGCACGACTACGTGAGTACGGGGCCTTATTGGTGGCCAGATCCTTCTAAATCCAATGGCTTGCCATATATCAGAAAAGATGGTGAACGGAATCCTGAGTATTTTGAAATCACTGATTCAGGTGAAATGGATAAAGTAGAAGATGAGGCAGAAACATTGGCATTGGCTTATTATTATTCGAAGGATGAACGCTACGCAGAACAAGCTTCTCGCATTATTAAAGCTTGGTTTTTGGATAAGGAAACTAGACAAAACCCGAATTTAAACTTTGGCCAAGGAATTCCAGGCATAAATACGGGCAGAGGAATTGGGGTAATTGACGCTGCAATTATACTTCAACAATCTAAAAGTTGGTCAAAAGAAGACCATAGAGGTTAAAAAAAATGGTTTACAGAATTTTTATCTTAAATGAAAGACAGCCCATTAGCTATTGATGAAGCAGACGAGCACAATAATCGCGGAACTTTCTATGACGTCCAATTTATTTCTTATGCCATATTTGTAGATAGACAAGATTTGGCAAAAAGCCAAATAGAAGTAACAAAAAAAGAATGGAAAATCAGATTAAAACCGATGGAAGTCAGCCTCACGAATTAGAAAGAACCACTTCTTGGGGGTATGTAAACATGAATCTTTCTGGCTTCTTTAAAATTGCCAGATTGGCCGAACATCTTAGTATTGATTTGTGGAATTACCAAACGCATGATGGTAAAAGCCTTCAAAAGTGTGTGGACTGGTTGTTGCCGTACTTAAAGAAAGAAAAAGCTTGGGACTATAAACAAATCAAGAAAATTGAATATTCCGACACTATCAATATTTTGAAAATAGCATCAAAAGTATATTCAAATTCTGGGTATGATAAATTGGCATTGCAAGTTGACGAAAAAACATATCAGTCGGATTTTTTGGTTTTAACCTATTAAGAAAATAGTGGAAGTTTTGTTTAATTTTAGATGTTGCGGCATATAAATTATTTTTCGATTTTTTCTCAGACGCCAGTAAATATTTTTCAAAAAGAGTTAAAAATATAGAACAAAAAATTACTATGGGATTAATTAAAATTTCAAATAAAAATTGGGCCTTATTTGCAAGTAAAATACTTGTAATTTCCTTATTTTTTTCATTTTATCAAACTATTTTGGTTGCCCAAGAAAAGATTAATTCTAAACCTAATATTATCTTGATATTAGTTGACGATCTTGGTCATCATGATGTGTCATATTATGGCACCAAAGACATTAGAACACCTAATATCGATAAATTGTGTAATGCGGGTATGCGATTCGATAATTTTTATGCCAATTCATGCGTTTGCTCCCCTACTCGAGCATCTCTCATGAGCGGCCGCTATCCTGAAATGGTAGGTGTACCTGGCTTGGTTCGTTCTAAATCCAAAGATAATTTTGGTTTTATGAAACCCGGGGTCGAACTATTGCCTAAATATTTAAAAAGTGCAAATTATAATACCGCAATAGTTGGAAAATGGAATTTAGGATTGGAATCTCCAAATTTACCTAATGAAAAAGGCTTTGATTTTTTTCATGGATTTTTAGATGACATGATGGATGATTATTATTCACATCTACGCCATGGAATAAATTTTATGAGAAAAAACGGGGAGGAAATTAATCCAAAAGGACATGCTACCGAATTTTTCACCGATAGCGCCTGCGATTATATTAAAACGCAACAAAACTCCAAGAATCCTTTTTTCTTGTATTTAGCTTATAATGCTCCTCACGACCCCATTCAGCCACCCGTGGAATGGTTAATGAAAGTCAAACAAAAGGAACAAGGCTTATCTGATACAAGGGCAAAATTAGTGGCTTCTATTGAACATTTAGATGATGGCATAGGGAAAGTTATTGAAACTTTAAAACGGACAGGAAAATATGAAAACTCTTTAATTATTTTCTTAAGCGATAATGGGGGCAAGTTAGCAGATGGAGCAAATAATGGCAACATCAGAGATGGGAAAGGTAGCATGTATGAAGGCGGTTTAAAAATTCCTGCTTTATTTGTTTGGGAAAACAATATTCCGGCAAGTAGCAACAGTGATCAAAAAGCTTTAACTATGGACATATTTCCTACAATTTGCGAGTTAATAGGCAATAAAAGTCAACCTAAGTTTGATGGTTTAAGCTTGCTCTCTATTTTAAACAAGACAAAACCAAAATTACCAGAAAGAAATATTTTCTTTTCAAGAAGAGAAGGCAATATGCTTTACGGTGGACAAACTATCCAAGCGGTGGTGTCTGGTAATTGGAAATTATTACAAAACACTCCATATCAGCCATATGAACTTTATAACCTGGAGGATGATCCATTAGAACGACAAAATCTAAAAGAAGCTAATAAGACGGAACACAACAGATTATTAAGTTTAATGATTGAACATATTCAAAAGGGAGGAAGTGTACCATGGCAAAAAGGAATCGATTGAATATCGTACTCTTTAAATTTTTGTTTTTTCTTTCATTAAATTAATCGGCATTACAGGATTTAGAGTGGAGAAATATTCATTTGTGAAATCTTTTAGAAAACAAATAAACATTGTTCCATTAATCACAAAAACGTCCGTATGAAAATTTTTAAGCAAGTTAAATTGCTAATAGCTAGATAATTAATTT